>JBEVIU010000049.1:0-16745 GCA_040510575.1 Acidimicrobiia bacterium
GTTCGCGTGCCCCTGCTCTCCCACACGATCGACGACGTGACCACCGCGCCCGACTCGACCGTCTTAAACGGGTACACCTTCACGTTCGGCCGGATCACGGCGTCCTGCCCGAGGAAGCACTCGTCGCCGACGACGGTGCCGTCCTCCACGCGCACGTGTGCACGCAGGTCGGTGTTGCGTCCGATGACGCATCCACGCAGGTTCGTGCCCGGCCCGACGTACACGTGGTCGTGGCAGATCGCCCGCTCGAGGACCGCGTCGGCCTTCACGATCACGTCGGTGCCGAGCACCGTGTAGCCCTGCACGTGCGCGCCGGCCTCGATGCGACAGCTGTCCCCGATCACGACCGGGCCGTCTACCCGCGCTTCGGGGCTGATCTCGACGTCGCTGCCGATCCAACGGCCCTCGCCGAGCCGGAAGCCGCCGATGTCGACCTTCACCTTGCCGTCGAGGACGTCTTTGTGGGAGCGGATGTAGGCGCCGAGCTCGCCGACGTCTTCCCAGTAGCCGTCGGCGACGTGGCCGTGCATCGTGAGCCCGCGCTCGAGCAGCGCGGGGAACACGTCGCTCGAGAAGTCGACCACTTCACCCTCGGGGATGAAGTCGAACACCTCGGGCTCCAGCACATAGATGCCCGTGTTGATCGTGTCGGAGAAGACCTGGCCCCAGGTGGGCTTCTCGAGGAAGCGCTCGATGGTGCCGTCGGGCTGGGTGATCACGATGCCGAATTCGAGCGGGTTCTCCACGTGCTTCAGCGCGATCGACGCGGTCGCCGATGCGTCGCGGTGCGCCTTGACGAACGAGGTGAGGTCGATGTCGGTGAGCACGTCGCCGGAGATGACGAGGAAGGTGTCGTCGAGCTCGGCTGACGCGTTGCGGACGGAGCCGGCGGTGCCGAGGGGCGAGTCCTCGGTGGCGTATCGCATCGTGACGCCGAAGTCGGAGCCGTCTCCGAAGTAGTCGCGGATCTGGTTGGCGAGGAACGCGACCGTCACGACGATGTCGTCGAATCCGTGCAGCGCGAGCAGCGCGACGATGTGCTCCAACATCGGCTTGTTGACGAGCGGCATCATCGGCTTCGGCTGGTTGCTGGTGAGCGGTCGCAGCCGGGTGCCCTCGCCCCCAGCCAGGATGACGGCCTTCATCGCGCACCTGCCCGCGCCGTCCGACCGTCGTGCAGCGCCTCGCGAGCGAGAGGCACGTAGAGGAGCGCGGCGTAATAGCCGAGGACCAGGCCGACGACCGCGAAGCCCCACGCGACCGTCAGGACGAGGTCGTGACCGGTCGAGATGCTGTCGGCCCAGAGGAACAGCGGGAAGGACACCATGATCGCGAGGGTGCCCGCCTTGCCGGACCACTGCACGTCGATCCTGCGAGCGCCGAGGCCTGCGAGCACGACCACCGCCACGCTGACCACCAGCTCGCGCACGAGCACCAGCAGACCGACGACGAGCGGCACGCTCCCCTGCACGACGAGGCCCACGCCGGCGGTGATGAGCAGAGCCCGGTCGGCGACGGGGTCGAGCACCTTCCCGAGGTTGGAACCCTGGTCGAAGTGGCGAGCGATCCACCCGTCGACCCAGTCGGTGGCGCCGAGCACTGCGAGGAGCGCCGCGGCTTCGATGCCCTGGTCGTCGACGAGCAACCACACGAAGAGCGGGATGCACGCGAGACGAACCACCGAGATCACGTTCGGGACTGTGACGATCCGGTCCTCGCGGTTGTCCACGGTCCCAAATCTACGTGGTGATCACCCCAGACGAGCGAGGACGACACCGGCGACCCAATTGCGGCTCCGCCTACTGCAGCCCCGCGTACGCGCCACCGTCGACGTTCAGGGCGGCGCCGTTCACGAAGCGGGCGGCGTCGGAGCACAAGAACGCTGCGACCCGTCCGAAATCCTCGGGCCGACCGATCGCGCCCCCGGACAGGTCCGTCCCGGCGCCGTGCAGGGCTCGGATGCGCTCGGTGTCGTGGGTACCGGGTTGGATCGAGTTGACCGTCACGCCGTCGGCCCCCACCTCACGGGCAAGCGTCTTGAGGAACCCGGTGAGACCAGCGCGTGCGGTGTTCGACAGGATGAGCGTGGCGATGGGTTGGCGCACCGAGATCGACGTGATGGCGAGCACTCGTCCCCAGCCCTGGGCCTGCATCGCGGGCACCGCTGCAACGCACATCGCGATCACCGACAGACAGTTCTGCTCGACGGCGGTGCGGTAGGCCGCGAGATCGGTGGACGCGAACGTTCCGGCGGGCGGGCCCCCGCCGTTGGCGACGAGGATGTCGATGCCTCCGAGCGCCTCGGTGGCTGCCTGCACGAACGACGCGGCACCCTCCTCGGTGCCCACGTCGGCCACGAGGGGGATCGAGCCTGGAATCTCGGCGGCGGCCGCTTCGATTCGCTCACGTGACCGGCCGCAGATCGCGACGGTCACCCCCTCGGCAGCAAGGGCCGCGGCCGTCGCCCGCCCGAGCCCCTGTGACGATGCCGCCACTGCCCCCCGCTTGCCGCCCAGTCCGAGATCCATCGTCCACGACTCCTCGATGTCCGGTCGACTCCGCTCCGGCGTCCCGCTCTCCGAGTACGCCTGCGCTGCGTCTCCTAGTGAATCGGACCCGCGGTCTCGCGCAACGATGCGGCCCGACGGCCGGTGCGCTCGGAGATGATCTCGGAGCAGATCGAGATGGCCGTCTCCTCCGGCGTGCGCGCGCCGATGTCGAGGCCGATCGGCGAGTGGAGACGAGCCAACCCCGCGTCGTCGACGCCCGCCTCACGGAGGCGGGCGACGCGCTGGTCGTGGGTGCGACGCGAGCCCATGACGCCCAGGTACCCGACGTTGGTCGCGAGTGCCCCGACGATGGCGGGCACGTCGAACTTCGCGTCGTGGGTGAGCACACACACCACGTCGCGCGGTCCGAGGTCGTTGCCGACCTTGTCGAGGTAGCGATCCGGCCAGTCGTTGACCACGTCATCGGCCATCGGGAACCGGGCGCGCGTGGCGAACACCGCGCGTGCGTCGCACACCGCCACGCGGTACCCGAGCACCTTTGCGACGCGAGCGAGCGCGGCGGTGAAGTCGACTGCGCCGAAGATGATCATGCGCGGCGGCGGCGCGAACGACTCGATGAAGACCGACACGGTGTCCTCTCGGGCTTCGCCGTGCACGCCGTAATGGCGGGTGGACGTGAGGCCCGACTCGAGCTCACCAAGAGCGTCGCGGGTCACGACCCGGTCGAGGTCCGGGTCGCCCAGCGAACCCACGACCCGGCCGTTCGGTGAGGCAAGCAGCTTCGCGCCGAGCTCCGGGTACCGCGGCGCAGCATCACCGGCACCCGCGCTGGGATCCGCACCGGTGTCGTCGGCGCGCGCGGTGACGGTCGCGAGTACGACGGGCTCTTCCGCCCGCAATGCGTCGCGAAGCGCGTCGTACACCGGCGTGTCGGGCATGGGGACCGCTACCAGTCGAGGGGCTCGACGAAGAGATGGATGGTGCCCCCGCAGGTGAGGCCCACCGCGAACGCCTCGTCGTCGCTGTAGCCGAAGGTGACGACGCCGCGTTCGCGCTCGCCCGACAAGACCTCCAACGACGCCGTGACGACTGCTCCTTCGACACAGCCTCCCGACACCGACCCCGCGACCTCACCGATGTCGTTCACCACCATCGTGGCGCCCGGATCGCGCGGCGCGGAGCCCTCGAGCCCCACCACACGCGCGACGGCGACTCGATGGCCACCGGCGCGCCACCGTTCGATGTCGTTCAACACTTCCTTCATCGACGCGCTCCCGCTCTCATCATCGGGCTCTCATCATCGGGCTCTCACCATCGGGCTCTCACCATCGGGCTCTCATCATCGGGCGCAGACCTCGGCGAGGTGCTCGAGCGACGCGAGCGAGTGCCCCTCGACGAACTCGTCGACGTACGGCAACGCCGCGGCCATGCCACGTGCCAGAGGCGCGAAGTCGGGCGACGCTTTCAGAGGATTCACCCACACGACCCGGTGGGCGACCCGCTGCAGTCGTTCCATCTGCTCCGCGAGCACCTCGGGTTCACCGCGGTCCCACCCGTCGGAGAGGATCACGACGACGGCCCCACGCGCCATGCCCCGAACGCCCCACTCGTCGTTGAATTGGCGCAACCCGTCGCCCAGGCGGGTGCCACCCGACCAGTCGACGACCCGCCGCGCTGCCGCGGCGACTGCCGCGTCGGGATCGCGAGACGAGAGCTCGCGAGTGATCCGAGTGAGACGCGTGCCCATCGCGAACGCCTCGACGCGGGCGCGACCCACGACCGCGGCGTGGAGGAAGCGGACCAGCGCCCGGGCGTAGGGCTCCATCGATCCGCTGACGTCGCACAGCAGCACAAGGCGGCGCGGCCGGGTGGACGATTCGAGGAACGCGCGGTCGATCGGCTCGCCGCCGGCGTGCAGCGCGCGGCGCACGGTGCGGCGAAGGTCGGGACGACCCCGCCGACGGCTGCTCGGACGGGTGCGACGCGAGCGCCGGAGCGCACCGGCGAGCCGGAGATCCGCCATCAAGCGGCGGGCCTCGGCGAACTCGGCCGGCGTGTATGACGCGAAATCCCGGTCGCGCAGCACCTCGGCGCGGCTGTAACGCACCGCGATGGTCTCGTCGGCTGCGTCGTCGGCGGCGTCGGGATCGTCGGCGCCCGAATCGTCGGCGGCATCGAAGGCGATGATGAGCTCGTGCACGACGGGTGCACCGAGCTCGATCGCGACCGTGCCCTCCCACCAGGCGCGGAAGCCCCGCTCGTAGACGACGATGTCTTCAGGGCGGCGCACGAGCGTGGCACGGCCGGCCCAGTAGACCTGCTCGCGCCGGTCCAGGCCGAGCTCCCGGAGGGCCTCCGCGAAGGTGATCGTCGCGCCGACCGGTACGTCGAGCCCCGCGCCTCGGAGCAGGCGCGCGAAGCCGACCACGACTCGATCGAGTTCGAGCCGGTCGGTCTCGGCCGTTCCGTCAGCCACTGCGTGCCACCGCCGCGGCGACGAGCTCGCGCACGCCGTGCGCGCGCGTTCGCTCCTGATCCTCGCGGTACTTCAGGATCGTGCCGAGGGTGACGTCGACGGCGCGCTCGTCGATCTCAGCGCGCCCGAGCGCGGCCAACGCGTTCGCCCAGTCGATGGTCTCGGCGACACCGGGTGGCTTGTAGAGCTCGAGCTCGCGCAGTCCCTCCACCGCGGCGGCGACCTGGCGCGCCAACGCATCCGGGACGTCGGGCGCGCGCACGCGCAGGATGGCGAGCTCACGATCGAAGTCGGGGTGCGCGATCCAGTGGTACAGGCAACGGCGCTTGAGCGCGTCGTGCACGTCGCGGGTGCGGTTCGAGGTGACGATCACGATCGGCGGTTGTGATGCCTGGAACGTGCCGAGCTCGGGCACCGTGATCGTGTAGTCGGAGAGGATCTCGAGCAGGAACGCCTCGAACTCGTCGTCCGCGCGGTCGACCTCGTCGACGAGCAGCACCGGCGGCGCGACCGCACCGAGCGCGCCGGCCTCGTAGCCGATCGCCCTGAGCAAGGGGCGCTTCACCAGGAATCGCTCGGAGTACAGCTCGTCTTCGACGACCTCCTCGCCCGCCGCTTCGACCGCTCGCAGGTGGAGGAGCTGGCGCGAGTAGTCCCACTCGTAGACGGCTTGCGACGCGTCGATCCCCTCGTAGCACTGGAGGCGCACGAGCTCGCCGCCGGTCCAGCGGGAGAGCACCTTCGCGACCTCGGTCTTGCCGACGCCGGCCTCACCCTCGAGCAGGAGCGGGCGTTGGAGCCGCAGCGCGAGGAAGATCGCAGTCGCGAGCCCGTCGTCGGCCAGGTACTGGTTCGCCGCGAGTGCCTCGCGGACGTCGTCGACGGTCTCCATCACCACAAGGGTACCGGCGACGAGAATGTCACTGATGAGCACAGAACGACCGCCCGCCCCTGTGCATCGGGTCGTGGTGATGGGGGTCACCGGCGCGGGCAAGTCGACGATCGGGCGACTCCTGGCCGAGGCACTCCACCTGCCGTTCGTCGACGGCGACCAGTACCACGACGAGTCGTCGATCACCAAGATGCGCGACGGTGTGCCGCTCACCGACGACGATCGGGCGGCGTGGCTCGCACGGCTCCATCAGGTGCTCGCAGTACATCCCGGCGGCATCGTGCTCGCTGCGTCGGCGCTCAGCCGAGGATCACGCGACGCACTCGGCGCCGGTCTCGACGCCATCCGGTACGTGCTGCTCCGTGGCGATGCCGACGTGATCGCGCGACGCCTCGAGCAGAGGGTCGATCACTTTGCCGGGGTGGAATTGCTGGCGTCGCAGCTTGCGCTGCTCGACCCTCCTCCCGATGCGATCGTGCTCGACGTCGACGCGCCGCCTGCAACCGTCGTCGCCCGAGCGCTCGACGCGCTCGCCTCACGTCCCTAGCGGCGACGTCAGCCTCGCTGGACTTCGATCTCGCCGGCGACGGGGCCGGGGTACGCGAACCAACGCTCGGGCTCGTCCTCGATGAGGCAGATCATCTCGTCACGACCCATGAACTTGTCATCGATCCGCGCGATCGTGAACTCGTAGTCGCGGTATCGAACGCGATCGCCGGCCTTCACGTCGGCCATCCCCACCGTCTCCCAGTTGTCGCTCACTCGTGGCGCTCCTTCGTGTCAGTAGGTCTGTGTGGGTCTGTGTGCGCTCAGCCGACCGCCAACGACACCTGGGGCATCGGCTTCTCCCGACCGGGTGCATCTTCGCTCACCAGCTCGAGGTCCAGGTACACCGAGTCCATCGCGTCGGCGAGGCGAGCGTAGTGATCGTCGTTGCCGCACATGCCATTCACCTGCAGGACGACGACGAGTGCGTGGTCGGGGTCGGCGAACGCGAACGAGGAGAGCGCGCCGCCATGACCGAACGCGCGTGGGGACGCGTACCGACCCATCGCGTAGGAATCGACCTGCAGCCCGAGACCCCAGTCGCAGACGACGTTGTAGGTCTCGTCGAACAGACCGACGCGGTGGCGCGCGCTGATCGCGGCCACCGTCTGCGGCGAGAGGAGCCGTGTGCCGTCGAGCGTTCCTCCGCGCGCGAGCGCGCGGTAGAGCTGGGCGTACTGGTGTATCGGACCGCGGCCTCCACCGCCGGGCGAACAGTGCTCCAGCGTCTCGGCGGTGTCGAGCACGTCGAGCGGAATCGGCGGTGCCGACGCGTCGGCGGTCGCGTACATGGTGCCGATCCGCTCGCCGTACGCGGCATGGCGATCCACCGGCATGCCGACCCAGCAGTCGTCCATGCCGAGCGGCCGGAACACCTCGTCACGCACGTACTCCTCGAAGCGGCGGCCGTCGACGCGCCGCACGACTTCGGCGAGCATCGTCATCCCGCACCCGAGGTGGTAGCCGGCACGCTGTCCCGGCTCCCAGCCTGCTTCGGGAGCGACTGCACAGATCCCGGCGACCATCTCGTCCCACCATTCGTCGCCGTGGGCGTGGCTGAACACCGCGTCGCCGCCCCGGATGCCGGCAGTGTGGGTGAGGAGGTGACGCAGCGTGATGCGCTCCTTCCCCTCGGCCCCGAACTCAGGCACGAACCGCACCACCGGGTCGTCGGGCGCCAGGCGTCCGAGCTCCCACTGCTGGGCCACCGCCACCGCGACCGTCGGCTTCGTCATCGAGAACCACGTGACCATCGCGTCGCGCGTCATCGGGCGACCGGCGCGCTGCTCCCCCATCGCGACGTCGGCCACCACGTTGCCGTCGTGCTCGACGAACAGGAGTGCACCCAGGTGCAGGCCGCGCTCGATGCCGGACTGCAGCGACGCGACGGTGCGATCGAGCGAGGGACTCACCCGTCGAGCGCGTGCGCCTCGTGCGACTGCTGCCATGCCTGGAACATTGCCGCGTACCGACCGCCTCGCGCCAACAGATCCGCGTGGGGACCGACCTCGACCAGCCCGCCCTCCACGAGCGACTCGGTGGCGAGGTCGAGGCTGGACGTGGCCTCGTCGAAGATCAGCACGCGAGGCGAGGCGACGAACGCGCCCACCGCAGTGCCAACAGTTCCTGTACACCCTGCGGAGCGACGTGACCGCGGCTGCCAGCTCGGGGCGTGAAGCCCGGCACCCGCGAGGCCGACATCGAGACGTTCGTGGCCCAGCTCGCAGCATCCGCTCGACAGGCCGCGACCGTGAAGGGCCCCCCGTTCTGGGGCGCGATCGGTTGGACATGGAACGTCGTGTACTACAAGGTGTTCAGCGGGCATCGGGCGCGTTCCATCGCCGGAAGGTTCCCGAGCACCTGCGCACCCAGCCCTGACCCGCCTCGCAACCCACTACCCCATCGAGAAGGACCAACACGCATGCACGAAGACGAGTTCACGCTCATCGAGGACATCACCGGCCCCGGCGACGCCGGCGAGCACTACCACCTGGTCGATTACCAGACCCAGGAGATGGTCTCGACGCTCTGGTCGAAGTACCTCGCCCAGGCCCGCACAGGGTTGGCGCCGTCGGCCGTGACGCCCGCGATGCGGCGCGTGAGCTACTCGCTCGACAACGAGGCGTTCGGCGGCAGTGAGCTCCAGCGCGGCATCAAGGTGATCAGCCGCACGCGACGCGGCTGCACCTTCGCGGCGGCGCTCTGGCACAAGGACGACGGCCGCATGGTGCACCAGGCCGAGATCGTCACGGTGTTCGTGGAGCCCGGGCAGGGTTCCGTCGCGATCCCCGACGACTTCTGGGCTGCGGTCGAGAAGATCGAGGGCCACGAGATCGCCGTCACCGAACGTACCGGCTGACGACTCGCGGTTCTACAGACGCGCGTTCTGCAGCAGGCGCCGTTGCGCGTTTCGGTGCTGTTCCGTGGATCCGAAGCTCATGCTCTCGGCACGGAACAGCACCCGTTCGGCGAAGTCGAGCGACTGCTCGATCGCGGTCCGCACGGTGCGCAAGGACGGCGTGGTGCACGTTCGCACGTGGTCCCAGAAGCGCGGGCCCGTGTAGGCGTCGAGCTGCTCGGTGACCCGTTCGTCGCGATCGTTGACCACCGTGACGCCGTCGCGCAGCAGCACGTACTCCGCCAGCGCCGTGGGCACGGGATCGACGGGACGCCGGCGACCGCCGGGCTGGACGTCGACCCACGCGATCTCGGCGCCGCACGACCGGCAGGTGTCGAAGTCGTGGAGCTCGGGATCCGCCGCTGCGTTCGTGACCGCCATGGCGCCAGAATAACACCGCTGTAGTTCCACCGGTGTCGTTCGATCGGGCACGCTGCGTTCGGTCTGCGGAGGTAGACAGGACGGCAAGCCCGATCCCCGTGCTGCACACTCGCCGAGAAGGAGCATCGATGACGGACAAGTCCGCGTTCACCGACAGCGAATGGCATGCCTTGACCGACGCGCCGCTCCTCGTCACCGCGGCGATCTTCGCCGTCGGCGAGCACGGGCCGATCTCGATGGTGAAGGAGGCCAGCGCGAGCGCCCGGGCCATCTCGAAGCCGGGCGAACGGGGCGCCGCCAACGAGCTCATCGGCCAGATCGTCGCCGAAGCGAACACGAAGGAATCTCGCGCCGAGATGAAGGAGCACCGCGGCCCGACACCCCAGGCCGCGATGGAGAGCGCGTTGCACGACCTCGAGCCGGCCGCGGCGGCGCTGCAGAAGCTGCCACCCGACGAAGCCGAACAAGTGGGTGCCTGGTTCGTCGCCATCGCCGAAGCGGTCGCGGAGTCCGCGAAGGAGGTCAACCCCGACGAGCAGGCGGCGATCGAGAAGATCGGTGCGCTCTTCGGAGTCACGACCGCCTGAGCTCAGCCGCGGGTCAGCGGCAGCTCGACGGAGCGGCGCCTGCGATGCGTTGGCGCGCGCGACCATGTCGCCTTGGTCCTCGCTGCGCAGTCAATCAACTGGATCTGGCGCCTCGTCGGACGAGCGATCTTCCTGGTCGCAGCAATCGGCGTCTTCATGGTTCTTGCTCGACGGCGCGACATGGGCCGGCTCGGAATGACTGCGATCGCAGTGGCGCTGATTCTCCTGCTCGTCACACTCGCGATCCTCACGACGACCTGAGACGGCCGACGCCGAGGCGTTGCCGACGTCATACGAGGTTCCCACGTGGACGAAGCACTTCTCGCCGGTCTCGAGTGAGCAAGGTGTACCGGCTCACCTGCGCCTTCGTGTGTCGGGCTGCCGGGATTTGAACCCGGGACCTTTGGTCCCCCAGACCAACGCGCTAACCAAGCTGCGCCACAGCCCGCTGCGTCATCGGCAATCGTGCGAGTGCCGCTGGCGCGCGGCGCAGTGTACCAGGAGGGGTTCGTGATCCTCGGAGGCGAACGCGGTCCCGCGGGACCGCTTCGCGGTGGGCGCGGAAACGGCTCAGCTGAGCCGTTTCTGTGCTCCGTGCAACAACGGCTCCGCGGAGCCGTTTTCTGTGCGCGTTCGAACCCAGTTTTGCGCGGCGATCGGAATCAGATGCCGAACACCCACTCGAGCCCCTGGAAGGCGCGGTAGCCGAGGTACACCGCGAGCGCGGCCAGGAGCAGCCAGAGGTGCCACGGGAGAGGTGGCGGCGCGTCGTCGACGTCGACCTCGGGCGCATGGGCACCCCCGGCTTCGATGGCGCGGCCGCAGGTTGGACACGTGCCGTCGGCATGCACCGTGGCAGGCGAGAGGAAGCGGTCGCACGTGGCGCACCAGGGCACCGCCCCATTGAAGCGCGGCCACGCCTCGATGAACCGCTCCTGGATCTACCGGCTCCCCCGCGGAACTGCTACTGGATCAGCCGGACCGGTTCGCCCAGCACGTATGCAACCCAACTCGTGGTGTCGTTGACCGTGGTGCCCGCGGGATACGTGAACTTCAGGCGGGTCCAGCACCCGGTGGCGGTGGTGTCGTCGCAGTCGTAGGTCGAAGGGATCGGGATCTCGTAGGTGATCCACTGCCCGTCCCACCCACCGCCGCTCGACACGCCGGTGACCTTGCATCCACTCGCGGTGGTGACCAGCGTGCCCCAGGGCGGGCCCGTCGAGTTCCCCGGTGGCGCGGTGTACTTGCAGCTGGCGAACGTACCGCTGGCCACGTTCGAGTCGGGAGGCGGCAACACTGTGATGTCGCCCGCGGCACTCGCGTCGCCGGTGTCGAAGAACTGCAGGACGAGCACCTTGCCCGCCTCACCGGGCAGGATTCGGGTCAGGTAGAACCTCGTGTCGGCGCCGGTGGCGTTGGCGTAGATGCCCATGCGGGCGTTGCCGTAGAGGCGCAGGCCGTTGCTCGTGGCGAAGTTCGTGCCCAGCCCGACCTGGATGGCGTAGCGGTTGGCGCCACCGGCGTTGGGCGCCGCAGTGCCGTCGATCTTGAAGTTCGTCTGCACCTGGAGGAAGTAGGTACCCGAGACCGGGGTGGCCACCGAGCACAGCGTGACCCAGCGACGGAAGAAGTCGTTGAAGCGCATCGCGGGCGTCACGCCGGGATAGTTCGTCGACTGCTTCAGCAGATTGCTGAGACGGTTCGAGTCCACGGTGCCGCTGTTCGGCAGGTCGCTGTCGCGTTCCGGGAACACGCCGGGGAACTGCGCCTGACACACGATGGGGTTGTTGGTGGGGTCCCAGCCCGACGAGTCGGGTGAGCGCAACGTCCAGGTGGTCCACGGGTTCACGTTGTTGCTCGAGTCACCGAAGTACGACATGTCGCCGGTGCAGTACGCGCTGGCGGAGCCTGACGCATAGCGGACGGCCGGCGTGACCGTGCCCGAGTAGCCGGGAATGCTCGCCGCCGTGAGTGCCGCCGCCTTGTTCAGCGACGCGACCGCGTCGCCATCGGTGCAGTTGTCGCCGACCATCACGTATGCGGGGTCGAACACCTGCACGTTCAGCGCGCCCGTCGCGCCGACCGGGACGTCGATGCCGTAGAAGTAGCCCTTCGAGTCGTAGTCGGCGTTCGCGCCACCACTCGGGCAGTTGTCGACGCCACCACCGCACAGCGCGGACTGGTACGCGTCGCCCTTGTTCTTGGTGGATGCGGGGCCGAAGATGTTGCCCCAGAACTGGGGTTGACCTCCCGCGGGTGGCGACTCGGGGTTGTTGCCGTAGCTGTTCTGCGGGCTGCCGAGGTTCTGCGGCAGCTGGTACTCGCCGACGGCGCTGCGCACGATCGTGGAGTTGCCGTAGCCGACGATGGCGCCCCACGGGTTCTTGGTGGGGACCGAGATCGTGACCTTGAGCTGGTTCGGCAGTCGTCCCTTCACCGCGGTCACCGAGATGCCTGCCGTGCCGTTGGTGAAACCGTTCATCATCGACGTGTTCTTGGCGGTGGTGACCGCCTGAGTGAGGTTGTCGGGAAGGAACACCGCACCGGCGAGCGCGGCGGCGTCCGCTGCCTTCTGCACGCGCGTGCCGATGTTCTCCCAGCGGTTGAACTCGAGCGCGAGCCCACCGAACCCGAGGAGCGTCACGAACATCAGCGCGAACCACACCATGAAGAAGCCGCGCTCCGACCGTCGACCTTCGCGAGCCCGGGCGATGAACCGATGCATCAGGGGCACAGCTGGGTCGGCGCGGGCTCCAGCCGGAACACGGCATGGTCGGTCAGGTCGATCGTCGAGCCGAACAGCTTGGTGATGTACCTGTGCCGCAGCTTGATGAACACGCCCACCGAGTCCCACTCAGCGGGGCTGCACGCCTTCTGCGAGGCCGCGGGCCACCCACTGCCACCCGGGGTTGCGGTGTTGAACTTCCGCGTCGCTTGCACCCATTGGTAGCTGATGCACTTCGTGGCGCACGTGGCGAACGACGTGACGCCGTCGGCGCCCGGATACCCCTTGTCGTTGGCGCGATAGACCCACATCTCGACCGGTTCGTTGGCGGGAACGTTCTGCAACGCGGTTGCAGCCGCGGCGGCGGCATCGGTCGCGTACCCGCTCAGCAGCGCTTCCGCGGATGCGGTGCGTGCAGCCGAGCGCGCCGACCCAGCCACCGTGGCGGCGCCTTGATATGCCGAGGAGAACTCGATCAATCCAAAGGTGATGAGCAGGACGACCGGAATCAGGATCGCCGTCTCGACCAGGGCCGCGCCGCGCTCACGCTCGTCACGCCCGAGGCGATTTCTCTGCCCACGGCCGCCGAAACGACCCGTGCCTCGTCTGAACATTTTTCGTCCCTTGAGCGCAAGACCCAGCCCGCGCCGCAAGAGATGTGTCGGCAGTCACAGCCCCAACCCTTGAGCCGGAGCGGCGAATCTTTGCCGTGGCCTTACCGATCCACGCTTCGACCGGCGACCGCGACGAACGACCGCGACGCTCGCCGTCAGCCGTTGCGACGGCGCACGCGGATCTTCACGGGCGTCGGCCCGAGCTCGAACGACTCGCGGATCTTGCGCTCGAGGTACCGCAGGTAGGTCTGCGGCAGCTCGTGGGTGGCGAAGAAGGTGAACGTGGGCGGATCCGTTGCGCCCTGTGTCGCGTAGAGCACACGCGGCCTGTGCTTGCGCACGATCGGCGGCGGGTGGCTCGCCTGCGCGTCGCGCAGCACCTTGTTGAGCGCGGCCGTCGGGATCCGCCGGTGGTACGCCTCCTCGGCCTGGCGCAGTGCCGGCATGATGCGGTGCGTCATCTTCCCGGTCAGCGCGGACACCGTGACCACCGGCGCGTACGCGAGGAACGCGAGCCGGTCGGCCACCGACGCCCGCGCCGCGGCACGGCCCTCGGCGTCGAGCAGGTCCCATTTGTTCATGACGACCACCGTGGCGGTGCCGGCGGCGTCGATGCGTTCGGCGAGGCGCTGGTCCTGATGCGTGACACCGTCGGTCGCGTCGATCACGAGCAGCGCGGCGTCGGAGCGGTCGACGGCCTGGAGCGCGCGCACGAGGCTGAAGTACTCGGTCGGCTCGTCGATGCGGCTCCGCCGACGCATCCCCGCGGTGTCGACGAAGCGCAACGGACCGTCTTCGGTCTCCACCACGGTGTCGACGGTGTCGCGCGTGGTGCCGGGCATGTCGTGCACGATCGAACGCTCGTCGCCGACCATGCGGTTGAACAGGGTCGACTTCCCGACGTTCGGGCGCCCCACCACCGCGACCGCGAAGAGGCCGTCGTTGTCGTCGGGGACGTCGTCGGGATCGGGCTCGGGCAACAGCTTCACGACCTCGTCGAGCAGGTCGCCACTCCCCCGCCCGTGGATCGCCGACACCATCATCGGATCGCCGAGGCCGAGCCGCGCGAACTGCCAGATGTCGGCCTCCCGGCGTTCGTCGTCGACCTTGTTGACCACCAGCAGCACCGGCACGCCGGCGCGCTGCAGCACCTGCGCGACCCGCGCGTCCTCTTCGGTGACTCCGACGGTGACGTCGACCACGATGAGCACGACATCCGCGTGACGGAGCGCCTCTTCGGCTTGCTTGCTCACCTGTTGGGCGAGCGGCTGGGCACCGTCTCCGAAGGTGGGAGCGAGCCAGCCACCGGTGTCGACCACGAGGAACGATCGCCCGTTCCAATCGGCTTCGAGCTCCTTGCGGTCCCGCGTGACGCCCGGCTCCTCCTGCACGATCGCGTCGCGTCGACCGACGAAGCGGTTGACCAGCGTCGACTTCCCGACGTTGGGCCGCCCGACCACCGCGACCACGGGGAGCCGGCTCATCGCGCCGCTCCCTCGAGCGCACGCACCAGCGACGCGCCGTCGGCCGGCACGATCTCGACGGTCCTGGGGAGATCCTCGACGCGGGTGCCGTCGAGGAACACGCCGTTGGAGAGCACGACGTCGGGGAGCAACACACGATCGTGGGCGGCGACACGACCCAGCGCGTCGGCGACGTCGACCCCCGTGAGGAGACCGGTGACGCCGATGTTGCCGCCGAAGAATCGGTTCGGGATCACGAGCAACTCTACCGACTCGGTGTCCTTCGCCGCGCCCGACAGGGTGGGCAGCAGCGGCGCGAGCACCCGAGCGCCGAGCTCCCCCGTGACGATGTGGGTGGTGCCGGGCGCTTGCCGCGGCGGCGCGCCGCTCGTGACGGGCACCCCGCCTCCGTCGCTGCCGCCTCCGTGGCCGAACGGCGATGACGGCAATCTTGGCGCGCGGTAGCCCTCGGCGGGCGCGCCGTCGACCCAGGCGAAGAAGCCAGTCCGGTCGGACTCGCTCGAGGCGTCGCGGCCCGCGATCGCCTCGTCGACTTCATGCTCGAAGGCGCGAGCCATGCCGATCCCGTTCTCCTGTTGGGGGAGGCCGTCGTAGGCGTCGAGCGTCGGGAACGGCCGCTGTGCGAGCAGGTAGTACTCGTCGGATGCGTAGACGAGGCGTCGACCGAGTGCGCGTGCGTACCGGTCCTGCCATTCGGCGACGAGGTCGACGACGCGTTGCGCCTCGGCCAGCGTGTGTGGGCGCATGTCGGGCTCGGTGGTGTAGTCGCTCACGCCGAGCGGCACGACGCCCAAGGTCGCGAGCCGCGGGTAGCGATCGAGCACGCCGAGCAGCGTCTCGTCGAGCTGATCGCCGTCGTTGATGCCCGGGCACACCACCACTTGGCCGTGCACCTCGATGCCCGCGTCGAGCAGCACACCGAGCCAACGCAGGCTGGTGGCGCCGCGACGATTGCGGAGGAGACGCGTGCGCAGCTCGGGGTCAGTGGAGTGGATGCTCACGTAGAGCGGGCTGAGCTGCTCGGTGATGACGCGCTCGAGATCCGACTCCGTGAAGCGGGTGAGCGTGGTGAAGTTTCCGTAGAGGAATGACAGCCGGTAGTCGTCGTCCTTGAGGTAGAGGCTGCGGCGCATCCCCTTCGGGAGCTGGTAGATGAAGCAGAAGGGGCAGTGGTTGTCGCACGTGCGCACGCGATCGAACACCGCCGTCTGCAGATCGAGGCCGAGTGGCGCGCCTTCGGGCTTGTCGACCACCACGAGCAGCTCGAGGCCGCCGCGACGGATCTCCAATTCCAGGCGCGACTCATCGGCTTGGATCTGATAGCGGATGACGTCGCGCACGACCTCGCCGTTGAGGGTGAGGAGCTCGTCGCCGGGCTGGAGCCCCGCGCCGTGCGCCGGAGAACCGGACGCGACCGCCACCACACGGGCCGCGTGGGCGGTGGGCATGACCTCCCAGCTTACGGCGGGGCGGGACGGAGGCTTCAGCAGTCGCCGCGTAGCCTCGCGGCATGGACGAGGATCCGGCAGCACGACAGGAGGTGCGACGCGTGCTGCTCGCCGAGCCGCGTGGGTTCTGCGCCGGCGTCGAGATGGCGATCAAGGCGTTGCAGTGGATGGTGGAGGCGTTCGACGCGCCGGTGTACTGCTACCACGAGATCGTGCACAACCGGCTCGTGGTCGATCGCTTCCGCGAGCAGGGCGTGATCTTCGTCGACGACGTCGCAGAGGTGCCCGACGGCGCCCCGTTGATGCTCTCGGCGCACGGTTCGGCGCCGGAGGTGGTCGCGGCGGCTCGCGAGCACGACCGGATCGTGGTGAACGCGGTGTGCCCCCTCGTCACGAAGGTGCACCATGAAGCGAAGGTCCGGGCCGAGAAGGGCTACACGGTGCTCTACGTGGGCCACGACGGCCACGACGAGGCCACCGGCACGCTCGCCGTCGCGCCCGAGTCCATGCGTCTCGTCGAGCACGAGGCCGACGTGGCGACTGCCGCCGCGTCGGTGCCCGACCCCTCGAAGGTCGCGTTGCTGGCGCAGACCACGCTGTCGCTCAACGACTGGCAGGGCGTGATGGCAAAGGCGCGCGACCAGTTCCCGGATCTGTGGACCGCATCGCGCAACGATCTCTGCT
>JBEVIU010000050.1:0-18745 GCA_040510575.1 Acidimicrobiia bacterium
CACGCCCGCAGCACCGATGAAGGTCTACGTCGTGGGTGACTCCACGGGCGTGGTGTTCGCGGGTGGTCTTGCGCTCTACGCCGGGCAGACCGGCAAGGTCGATGTGCGTTCGGGCGCATACCGAGCGTGCCCGATGACCGACGTCGACGAGTTCAAGTGGTACATGCTCACGGGGCTCGACGAGTTGCCCGTGGAATCGGATTGCTTCGCGGCGCGGTCGCAATGGGCGGCGGACTTCGCCGGCTGGCGCCCCGACATGATCCTCGTCATCTCGGGGCCCGCCGACGTGTCGCCCGGGCACCCGGTGGGCGCCCCTAGCGACGAATGGCTGGTGCCGACCGAACCGGCGGGTCGTCGGCTGCTCGAGCAGGGGATCACGAGCACCTCGAGCGTGTTGCAATCACTGGCGCCCGGCGTGCCGCAACTCTGGTTGACCTCCCCCTACATCCTGCGCGAGCAAGAGGTTCGCGGGGTGGCCTACGACCCGGACGGCCCCCAGGTCCCCGCCTACACCGACGTGTACAACCAGATCCTCACCCAGCTCTCGGCCACGCACCCGTTGGTCGCGGCGGTGCCGTGGGCCGACTACTTCAACGCGAAGCCGATCAGCGCCGACTCCGACGAGCGCCCCGACGGTGTGCACATCCCGCCGGAGCGCGTGGCCCAGATCCTCGCCGAGTGGTTCCCCAAGCTTGCGGCGACGCGGGCATCGCTGTTGGCCCCGCCGCGCTCCTAAGCGCAGGTACTGGATCAGATCGGCCACGCCCGAGCGCGACAATGGGGCGTGGACAAGCCGAAGCCGTCGACCATCCCCGACACGCCCGGCTCCTACCAATTCAAGGACGCACAGGGCCGCATCCTCTACGTCGGCAAGGCGAAGAGCCTCCGCAGCCGCGTCATGTCGTACTTCGGCACCGGGCTCGGCGAGCGCACCAGGCAGATGGTGGCCGCCGCCGACACCGTCGAGTGGATCGGAGTGCGCAACGAAGTCGAGGCGCTCTTCCTCGAGTTCAACCTCATCCAGAAGCACCGGCCGCGCTTCAACATCCGGTACACCGACGACAAGTCGTACCCGTACCTCGCGATCACGCTGGACGAGGAGTGGCCACGAGCGATGGTGCTGCGGGGAGCGAAGCGCAAGGGGGTCCGCTACTTCGGGCCGTACGCGCACGCCTACGCGATCCGCGAGACACTCGACCTCCTCTTGCGCACGTTCCCGATCCGCACGTGCACCAACGGCAAGTTCGACCGCTACAAGCGGCTCGGCCGTCCGTGTCTCTATGCCCACATCGAGAAGTGCTCGGCGCCCTGTGTGGCGTCGATCGACCGCGAGGCGTACGACGGCCTCGTGCAGGAGCTGATCCTGTTCCTCGACGGTGATGCCGCGTTCGTCCTCGACCGTCTCGACAAGCAGATGCACGAAGCGAGCGACGAGCTCGAGTTCGAGCGTGCGGCGCGGTTGCGGGACCAGATCGTGTCGGTGCGCAAGGCGATCGAGACCCAGCAGATGGTCGATGCCAAGGAGGAGGACTACGACGCGCTCGCCATCGCTGACGATCCGCTCGAAGCGTCGGTCCAGGTCTTCCTCGTGCGCAAGGGACGGGTGGTCGGACGCAAGGGCATGATCGTCGACAAGGTCGAGGATCTCAGCCGCCCCGAGCTCGTGGGTCGGATCCTCGAAGCCCTCTACGGCGGGCTCGACCCCACCAACATCCCCCGCGAGATCCTGGTGCCCGACGAGCCCGACGACGTCGCGCTGTACGAGCAGTTCCTCACCACCGCGCGCGGCGCACGGGTCAGGCTCCGGGTGCCCCAACGCGGCGCGAAGCGTGAGCTGCTCGTGACGGTCGACCAGAACGCACGCGAGGCGTTCGTGCGCCACAAGTTGAAGCGGTCCTCGGATCACAACGCGCGGGCGCGGGCGCTCCTGGCGCTCCAGGAGGCGCTCAACCTCCCGGAGGCGCCGCTACGCATCGAGTGCTTCGACATCTCCAACCTGCAAGGGAGCGAGATCGTCGCGTCGATGGTGGTGATGGAAGACGGCCTGCCGAAGCGTTCCGACTACCGTCGGTTCAAGATGCGCGACCAGGTCGGCCAAGACGACTTCGCGTCGATGGAGGAGGCGCTCACCCGTCGCTTCCGCCGGTACCTCGTCGAGCGTGAGGACGGCGCGCGCACTGGAAAGCGGTTCGCCTACCCGCCCAACCTCCTGCTCGTCGACGGCGGCAAAGGTCAGCTCGGTGTCGCCGTGCGCGTGCTCGAGGATCTCGGCCTCCAGGACATCTGCGTGGCCAGCCTGGCCAAGCGGTTCGAAGAGGTGTACCTCCCGGGCCAGAGCGATCCGATCCGCATCCCGCGCGACTCCGAAGCGCTCTACCTGCTGCAGCAGGTACGCGACGAAGCCCACCGGTTCGCGATCACCTATCACCGCCAACTGCGCGACAAGAAGATGATCAAGTCGGTGCTCGACGACATCCCCGGTCTCGGACCGGTGCGCCGCCGCCGCCTGCTCAAGGAGTTCGGTTCGGTGAAGCGCCTGCGCGAGCTCACCGAAGACGACCTGGCCGCCATCGCGTGGCTGCCCGAGCCGGTCGGTCGCGCAACCTTCCAGGCGCTCCACGCCGCGGCGAGCGAACGGGCCCGTCGATGAGGCAGGTCACGGTCATCACCGGCATGTCGGGCGCCGGCCGCTCGGCCGCGGCCGACGTGTTCGAGGACCTCGGCTGGTTCGTGATCGACAACATGCCGCCGGCGCTCATCACCCGGGTCGGCGACGCTGCGGCTGGCAAGGAGTCGGCGCCGCTCGTCGCGCTGGTCGTCGACGTGCGCGCTGGGGACTTCATGGCCGACCTCACCGCTGCCCTCGCGGAGTTGCGGGGCAGGGGAGCGTCGACCGGCGTGCTGTTCCTCGACGCATCCGACGACGTGCTCGTGCGCCGCTACGAGGCAACGCGCCGCAAGCATCCGATGGCGAACGGCGAACGGGTCTCCGAGGGCATCGCGGCCGAACGGTTCCTGCTCGGCGAGCTCAAGGGCCAGGCCGACGTGGTGATCGACACGTCGGACCTCAACGTGCACGAGTTGCGTGACCGGATCGTCGCCCGTTTCGGCGATGCCGAACAACGCGTCGGCTCGTTGCAGACCAGCGTCGTGTCGTTCGGGTACAAGCACGGCCTACCCCTGGATGTCGACCTCGTGCTCGATTGCCGGTTCCTGCCGAACCCGCACTGGGTCGACGACCTCCGCCCGCTCGACGGCACCAACGAGCGCGTGCGCGAGTACGTGTTGAGCCAGCCCGACGCCCATGCATTCCTGAAGGAGCTCGAGCGGCTCCTCGCGTTGTTGCTGCCCGCGTACGTACGTGAGGGCAAGGCGTACCTGTCGATCGCGATCGGCTGCACCGGCGGTCGGCATCGCAGTGTGGTGATCGCGTCGGAGCTCGCGCACGTGCTCGAACGTCTCGGGTTCGAGCCGACCGTGCACCACCGGGACATCGACCGTGCCTGAGACCGGCTCCGTGGTTGAACGGCAATCAGGCCCGAGCGTCGTCGCGCTCGGTGGTGGGCACGGGCTCGCGGTCGCGCTCCGTGCCGTGCGCCTGTACGCGGGGTCGATCACCGCGATCGTGAGTGTGGCCGACGACGGCGGCTCGTCGGGACGGCTCCGGCGCGACCTCGGCGTGCCCGCGCCCGGCGACCTGCGCCGGTGCCTTGTCGCCCTCGCAGCAGACGACAACCTCTGGACCGCCGCGTTCGAGCACCGGTTCGCGGGTGGCGAGCTCGACGGCCACGCGCTCGGCAACCTCATGCTGGTCGGTTTGGCCGAGACGCTCGGGAGCTTCCCGGACGCACTCGACGAAGCGGCGCGCCTCCTCGGCTGCGTGGGGCGCGTCCTCCCTGCGTGCACGGAGGCGGTCGAGCTCAAGGCGGAGGTCGGCCCGAACGGCGCCGATTCGCACATCTCGACCGAGGTCGAGGGCCAGGTGGCGGTGGCGAACAGCGGCAACATCCGCCGCGTCGGGCTCGTGCCCGCCGACGCTTCACCGCCGGCCGATGCGATCTCGGCGATCGCGGCGGCCGATCAGGTCGTGCTGGCCCCCGGGTCGCTCTACACGAGCATCGTCCCCGTGCTCTGTGTCAACGAGCTGCGCGAAGCGCTGGCGTCGACCGCCGCTCGTGTCGTGCAGGTGGCCAACCTCGAGCCCCAACTTCCCGAGACGGCCGGTCTCGACGCCACCGACCACCTCGCTGCGGTGCTCGATCACGGTGCCCGGGTGGATACCTTTCTGTATCAACCCGGGGCGCTTGCGGTCGACATCGACCGCATCCGGGCCTGGGGTGTGGAGCCAGTGGCGGGGACGATGGCAGCGGCGAACGGGCATTCCCACGATCCGGAGCGGTTGGCGGTCATGCTGAAGGACCTGCTCGCGCACTGAGTTGGGCACGGGCGCCGAACGCAGGCGCTGGATGGGACAAGGAGGTCTCACGATGGCGGTACGGGTCGGGATCAACGGGTTCGGGCGCATCGGTCGTTCGTTCACGCGCGCCCTGTTGGCGCGCGGCGGCGAAGCGGGCGTCGAGCTGGTGGCGGTGAACGACCCGATGGGCGAGAGCACCACGATGGCGTTCCTGCTGAAGCACGACTCCGTCGGGGGTGTGCTGGCGAACCGCATCGAGGCGCTCGACCACGGCCTGGGCATCGACGGCAAGGAGATCGCCAAGCTCGAGGTGATGGACCCGGCCGAGATCCCGTGGGCCGACCACGACGTCGACGTCGTGATCGAGTCCACCGGCATCTTCACCGCTCGCGACAAGGCGGCGGCCCATTTGGGTGGCAGCGTGAAGCGCGTGGTGATCTCGGCGCCGAGTGGCGACGCCGACGCCACCATCTGCATGGGCGTGAACGACTCGGTGTTCGACCCCGCCGCGCACGCGGTGATCTCGAACGCGTCCTGCACGACCAACTGCCTCGCCCCGCTGGCCAAGGTCATCAACGACCGGTTCGGCATCGAGCAGGGACTCATGACCACGGTGCACGCCTACACCAGCGACCAGTCGCTCGTCGACCTCGCGAAGACCACCCGCAGCGGCAAGCCCGACCTCCGCAAGATGCGCGCCGCCGGGCTCTCGATCATCCCGGCGAGCACCGGTGCCGCCAAGGCGATCGGTGTGGTGCTGCCCGAGCTCAAGGGCAAGCTCGACGGAATGGCGTTCCGCGTGCCCACGCCTACCGGTTCGCTCACCGACCTCACGGCCAACCTCGGCGCCGACGTCACGGTCGAGCAGCTCAACGCGGCGTACGAGGAAGCGGCGAACGACAAGTCGTACCGCGGTGTGCTCGAGTACTCCGAAGAGCAGTTGGTGTCGGCCGACATCGTCGGCAACCCCGCGTCGTGCATCTTCTCGGCCGAAGACACCATGGCCGCCGGTCGCATGGTCAAGGTGCTCGGCTGGTACGACAACGAGTGGGGCTACTCGAACCGCCTCGTCGACCTCGTCGCGTTCGTCGGCGAGTAGCCGTCCACCCCGACTCGCGCTGAACCCGTGGACCTGCCGCGCCTCGAAGCCCTGCCGCTCAAGCACGGCCATCGCGTGCTCGTGCGCGTCGACCTCAACGTCCCGATGACCGATGGGGTCATCGACGACGACCTGCGCATCAGCACCGCGTTGCCGACGATCCAGTGGCTGCGTGAGCAACGGGCGGTCGTGGTCGTCGCCGGGCACCTCGGGCGGCCGAAGGGTGAGGTGAACCTGGCCGACTCGCTCGGTCCCGTCGCCACCCGCCTCGGTGACCTGCTCGGTACCGAGGTGGTGCTCGCGCCGGGGATCTTCGGACCGCGGGTCGAGCCCATCGTCGCGTCGACGCCGCCCGGCGAGGTCGTGATGCTCGAGAACCTGCGTTTCGACGCAGGGGAGGAGTCGTGCGACCCGGCGTTCTCGGCCAACCTGAGCGCGGGCTACGACGTGTACGTGAACGAGGCGTTCGGCGCCTCGCACCGCGCGCACGCGTCGATCGTCGGGCCCCCCAACACGATGCCGCACGCTGCCGGGCGCCTGTTGGTCCGGGAAGTCGACGTGTTGTCGCGCCTCCTCGAAGCGCGCGACCACCCCTTCGTCGCGGTGCTCGGTGGCGCGAAGGTGAGCGACAAGCTCAAGGTCATCGAGGCGTTGCTGGAGCGCTGCGACTCCGTGCTCGTGGGCGGCGCGATGGCGTTCACGTTCCTCGTTGCGCAGGGACGCTCGGTCGGCGACTCGCTCGTGCAGCCGGAGATGGTCGAAGAGTGCGCACGGCTCCTTGCCACGGGTCGGGTCCGCATCCCGTCCGACGTGGTGATCGCGCGCGAGCCGTCGAGCGATGCAGAGGTACGCGTCGTGCCGGCGGGCGCGATCCCCGACGGTTGGAAGGGTCTCGACATCGGGCCGGCCACTGCGATCGCGTACGGCGACGAAGTCGAAGCCGCCGCGGCCGTGTTGTGGAACGGACCCATGGGCATGTTCGAAGTGCCGCCGTTCGACGCCGGCACGCGGGCCGTCGCCGAAGCGGTCGCGCACTCGGACGGCTTCAGCGTGGTCGGCGGCGGCGACAGCGCCGCGGCCATCCGTCAGTTCGGGCTGGCCGATCGGGTCAGCCACGTGAGCACCGGTGGAGGCGCCTCGCTCGAGTTCATCGAGCGCGGTGACCTTCCAGGATTGGAAGCACTCCGTCATGGCTGAAGCCACGTCCTCGCTCGAGCACGGCGCCGGTACCGACGGCCGCATGCCGATCATCGCGGCCAACTGGAAGATGCATCACGACCACCTCGTCGCGATCCAGGTGACGCAGAAGCTCTCGTACCGTCTCGACCCCGAAGACCACGAAGGCGTCGAGGTGGTGATCTGTCCGCCGTTCACCGACCTCCGCACGCTGCAGACGCTCATCGACAGCGACAAGCTGGCGTTCAAGCTCGGTGCGCAGAACTGCTACTGGGAGGAAACGGGCGCGTTCACCGGCGAGGTGAGTCCGTTGTTCCTTTCCAAGCTCAACGTGCACTACGTGATCGTCGGCCACTCCGAGCGTCGCCAGTTCTTCGGTGACACCGACGAGTGGGTGAACAAGAAGGTCAAGGCCGTGATCAAGTACGGCATGACTCCGATCGTGTGTGTGGGCGAGACGCTCGAAGAGCGCGAAGCGGGCGAGACCCAGTCGAAGGTCGCGGGTCAGACGCGCGCCGCATTCGAAGGAGTCAAGAAGGCCGACGCGGCGGCGTGCGTGGTTGCGTACGAGCCGATCTGGGCGATCGGTACCGGGCGCAACGCGACGCCCGACGATGCGAACGACACATGCGGTGTGGTGCGCGCGGCGCTGACGGAGCTCTATGACGATGCCGTCGCGCAGTCCGTCCGCATCCAGTACGGGGGGAGCGTGAAGCCGGGCAACATCGCGGAGCTGATGGCGATGCCCGAGATCGACGGCGCGCTCGTGGGGGGCGCATCGCTCGATCCCGACGACTTCGCACGCATCGTCCGGTACGCGAGGGCGTAGTAACCTCGTGCCGTGCTGAACGCGATCCTGCTCGTCGTCGACATCGCCTCCGCCCTGGGGTTGATCTTCCTGATCCTTCTCCACTCGGGTCGTGGCGGCGGATTGTCCGACATGTTCGGTGGTGGGCAGCTCGGCGGGTCGATGGCAGGTTCCACGGTGGTGGAGCGGAACCTCGACCGCCTCACCGTCATCACCTCGGTGATCTTCATCTTCTCGACGGTCCTGCTCGCCCTCCGCCTCGACTGAGGGCTTTCTGGCGCTTGACGCCAGTTTGCGGGTTGGAGCGACTGAAATGGCTCAAGTCCTGCCGCGGTCGCGTCGTTCCTGATCACGAGCGGGTGTCTCATCTGCTCGACGTCACGAGACGTCCACGATCGGCGGCGACGCTTGGGGGCCTCCGGTGGAATCGGTACACGCAATGGGCAGAAAAGCCTGGGTCGTCGCGGCGATGGCGAGCCTTGTCGCCGCATCGCTCGGCGGTTCGGCCGCGGCCGCGGTCGGCAAGGGCTCTTCTCCCGCGGGTCTGATCACCATCGGTGCCGAAGAGTTCCCACCCGTCCTCAACAACTTCTCGTCCGAGGGCAACGGTCAGTGGACGGGCATGGTCGTCGGGCCGGCACTCGCCCGCGGCTACAAGCTGATGCCCGACTTCACGTACCAGCCGTGGATCTTCGACAAGGACTGCGCGGTGGTGACTCCTATCGACACGGTCGGCAATCCACCGTTCACGGTGCGCTGCACGCTGCGCCCCGACGCGGTGTGGTCCGACGGCGTGCCACTCACCGCCGACGACTTCAAGTTCACGTTCGACACGATCATGAACCCGGACAACGACATCGTCAGCCGGCTCGGCTACGACAAGATCACCGCGTTCAACGTGGTCAGCCCCACCGAGTTCCAGATGGTGTTCGCCGAACCGTTCGCTCCGTTCCGCGACCTGTGGGCCGGCACCAGCACGACCGTCCTCCCGAAGCACGTGCTCGAAGGTACGAACTTCAACAAGGTGTGGAACAGCTGCATCTGCGACCCGAAGACCAAGAAGCCGATCTCCAGCGGGCCGATGATGGTCGAGTCGTTCAAGCCCGATCAGCAGGTCACGCTCGTGCCGAACCCCAACTACTGGGGCACGAAGGCGACGGTGTCGAAGGTCGTGTTCGTCCCCGTGCCCGACAGCAACGCCGAGGTGAACGCGTTCCGCGCCGGCGAGGTCGACATCATCTATCCGCAGAACCAGTTCGGCCTCCGCAAGAAGATCGAAGCGGTCGACGGTGCGCACTACACGTCGTCGCTCGGGCCGCAATGGGAGCACTTCGACATGCTCTCGACCGTGAAGGGCCTCGACGACATCGAGGTGCGCACGGCGATCGCGACTGCCATGCCGCGTCAACAGATCGTCGACCGTCTCGTGAAGGACGCGAACGACGACGCGGTCGTGCTCGACAACGTGATGTGGATGGCGAACCAGCAGCAGTACGAGCCGAACTGGTCGATCTACCCGGCATCCGGCGACGTGGCTGCCGCCAATTCGATCCTCGATGCGGCGGGCTGGACAACCGGCTCCGACGGCATCCGCGCCAAGGACGGCGTGAAGCTCTCCTTCACCCTCGGCACCACGCCGGGCAACCAGGCCCGTGAGCTCAGCCAGCAGATCATCCAGGAGCAGATGAAGAAGCTCGGGATCGAGTTCACGATCAAGAACTCGTCGGACATCCTCTGGAAGAAGATGACCGGCTTCGACTACCAGACGATCATCTTCGCCTGGGTCGGCTCGCCCGATCCGTACGGCAACAACTCGATCTGGCTGTCGACGTCGATCCCCGAGGCCTGCCCGCCGAAGCAGGCCAAAAACGGAAGCTGCGACTCGTCGGGCCAGAACTACACCCGCACGAACGTCCCCGCCGTCGACCAGCTGCTGAACGAGGCCGACCGTGAGATCGACGTCGCCACCCGAACCGCGCTCCTCAACGAGGCCGATCGTCAGTTGGCCGTGAACGCGGTGACCGTGATCCCGTTGTTCCAGAAGCCGACGCAGCTCGGGTATCGCGGCACCGTCACCGGTGTGCGCGACAACCCCACTGTCGACGGCTTCACCTGGAACATCGAGGAGTGGGCCCAGACCTGAGCCCGCCGAGTGCCGCGTTCGGACGGCATTCGTCGATGAGAATCACTCGGTGCGAGGCTTCGTCGCGCGTCGACTCCTGGTGGCGATCCCCGTCGTGCTCGTGGCGACGTTCGTCGTGTTTCTCCTGGTCTCCGCCACCGGCGACCCTCTCGCCGACATCCGCACCCAGCCGGCAACCGATCCGCAGACGATCCGGCTGTTGGAGGCGCAGTACCACCTGAACGACCCGGTGGTCGAGCGTTACGTGTACTGGCTCGGCGACTTCGTGCAGGGCGACTGGGGCACGTCGTTCGCCACCGATCGCCCCGTCACCGACATGGTCGGCGAGGCGGCGTGGAACTCGTTCCTGCTCGTGGGCACCACGGTCGTGCTGTCGGTGTTCGTCGCGCTCCTCGTCGGCATCGTCAGCGCAGTCCGTCAACGCAGTGCCTTCGACTACGCGGCCACCGGCTTCTCGTACTTCGGGTTCTCGATGCCCGACTTCTTCTTCGCCTTGCTCCTGCAGCTCGTGCTCGTGGTGTGGTTGCGGGAACAGTTCGATGTGCAGCTCTTCTACGTGCAGGGCAAGTACACGATCGGCGAGGAAGGCAACCTCGTCAACCTGCTGCAACACATGGCGTTGCCCGTCGCCACCCTGATGCTCACGACGGTGGCGGCGTGGAGCCGGTATCAGCGCGACAGCATGCTCGACGTGTTGCGCGCCGACTACATCCGGACCGCACGCGCGAAGGGAGTACCGCGATCGCGCATCATCCGGCACCATGCGTTGCGCAACGCGCTGATCCCGTTCGTCACCGTCGTGGCGATCGACACCGGAGTGCTCCTGGGTGGCGTGGTCGTGGTCGAACGGATCTTCTCGTGGCCCGGCCTCGGCCTCGTGTTCTTCACGGCCCTCGAACGATCCGACTACCCGGTCGTGCTGGCGTGGACCGCGCTGGCCACCGTGTTCGTCGTCCTCTGCAACCTCGGGGCCGACGTGGTCTACGGGATCCTCGACCCGCGCATCCGTGTCGGTCGACGCGCGGCGCCGGCGCGGAAGTCCTCCCGTGAAGCCGGCGCGCCTGAGGTGGTCGCGCCGTGAGCATGCGCATCGGCGACGAATCGGCACGCACGCGTGCGGAATCGATCGATCCGCTCCTGGTCTCGAACGAGATGGCGACGCCGGAGGGGAGGAGCGAGTGGCGCCGAGCGCTTCGGCGCTTCCGTCGGCACCTGCCGGCGATGCTCGGCGTGGTCCTGCTGGTGCTCATGGCGTTCGCATGCTTCGTGGTCGTGCGGTTCGTCCCGAGTCCGACGAAGTTGCACCTCGCGAACGTGTACGCGCATCCGTCGTCGTCGCACTGGTTCGGTACCGACGAGCTCGGCCGCGACTCGTTCTCCCGCGTGCTGCACGGCGGCCAGATCTCCCTGCGCATCGCCTTGGGTGTTGCCCTGCTCTCCACTGTGGTCGGCGTCGTGATCGGCGCGCTCGCCGGGTTCTACGGCGGTTGGCTCGACGGTCTGCTCATGCGCTTCACCGACCTGTGGATCGCGCTGCCGGCGTTGCCGATCCTCGCGCTCGCGGTGTCGATCGGCACCGTCGACCTCGGGGTGTTCGGCGGGGTGGATCTCGGCGGCCCTCTCGGGATGACGTTGCTGCTCTCGTTGCTGTTGTGGGGATCGATTGCTCGGGTCGTGCGCGGCGCGACGTTGTCGCTGCGCGAGCGCGAGTTCGTCGACGCCGCACGCGCGATGGGTGCATCGAACACGCGCATCATCACCCGTCACGTCCTGCCGAACTGTCTCGGCCCGATCGTGGTGAATGCAACCCTCGTCGTGGCCGAGGCGATCCTGGTGGAGACGACGCTGTCGTTCCTCGGCTTCGGGATCCAGCCGCCCACGCCGAGTTGGGGCAACCTGCTGTCGGACTCCATCGGGACGTTCGAGGACTACTGGTGGCTCACCGTGTTCCCCGGGCTCGCGATCTTCATCACGGTGCTCGCGATCAACTTCGTGGGTGACGGTCTGCGCGATGCGATCGATCCCCGTCGCCCGGTGCGCGTATGAGCCTGCTCGAGGTGCGTGGTCTCGCGATCGCGTTCGACACGGATGCGGGCGCCCGGCGCGCGGTCGATGACGTGACGTTCTCGATCGACGCGGCGGAGCGAGTCGCGCTGGTCGGCGAATCGGGATCGGGCAAGACGGTGACCGGTCTTGCTCTCCTGGGCCTGATCGATCTGCCCGGCAGGATCGTGGAGGGCTCGATCCGCTTCGACGGCCGAGAGCTCGTCGGTCTGACCGAGCGCGAGTACCGCGCCGTGCGGGGCCGTGAGATCGCGATGGTGTTCCAAGACTCGATGACCGCGCTCAACCCATCGTTGCGCGTCGGTGACCAGGTCGCGGAAGCGGTTCTGGTGCACGATCAAGCCGCGTCCCGCGCGAGTGCATCGGCTCGCGCGGGCGAGCTCCTCACGCTCGTCGGTGTCGGTGGCGCGGACGACGGGGGGAGAGTGCGCGACTATCCGCATCAACTGTCGGGAGGGATGCGCCAACGGGTGGTGTTGGCGATGGCGCTCGCCAACCGACCTCGCCTCCTGGTGGCCGACGAACCGACCACCGCGCTCGACGTGACGACGCAGGCCGAGATCCTCGCGCTGCTCGAGCAGCTGCGCCGCGAGCAAGACCTGGCGCTGCTGTTCATCACCCACGACCTCGGTGTGGCCGCGGGCGTCGCCGACCGGGTCGCGGTGATGTATGCCGGTCGGGTGGTCGAAGAAGCGGCGGCGACCGAGCTGTTCGCATCGCCGCGTCATCCGTACACCCGCGGGCTGCTCGAGTCGTCGCCGCGCCTGGGGACGGTGCGAGGCGCGTTGGCCGCGATTCCCGGTCAGCCGCCCGGTCTCTCCGAGATCCCCGAGGGTTGCGCGTTCCATCCTCGCTGCGGCTTCGCCGAACCACGATGCGCGCAGACGGTGCCGCCGCTCGAAGAGGTGTCCACGCGCCACACGGTCGCCTGCGTTCGCGTGCACGAGCTCCCGCCGGTGGCGTCGTGAGCGCGGTCGACGCCCGGAGCGAGCCGCTGCTCGTGGTCGACGGTGTGGTGAAGGAGTTCGGCGAGCGCGGAGGTACGACGGTGCGTGCGGTCGACGGCGTGAGCTTCGCCGTCGGTCGCGGTGAGACGCTCGGATTGGTCGGGCAGTCGGGGAGCGGGAAGTCGACGGTTGCGCGCCTGGTGTTGCGGTTGCTCGATCCCGACGCGGGCTCGATCAGCTTCGATGGGCAAGATCTCGGCCGCATGCGACGTCGCGAGCTGCGGAGGGTGCGGCGTCGCCTCCAGATCGTGTTCCAGGACCCGGCGTCGTCGTTGGACCCACGCATGTCGGTGCGGTCGATCGTGGGCGAGCCGCTGCGGATCGCGCGTACCGGCGACATCGGACCGCGGGTGAGCGCCCTGCTGTGGTTGGTGGGCTTGGGCGACGAGTACGCCGGGCGGTACGCGCACGAGCTGTCGGGTGGTCAACGTCAACGGGTCGCGATCGCGCGTGCACTGGCGCTGGATCCTGAGCTGGTCGTGCTCGACGAACCGGTGAGTGCGCTCGACAGCTCGATCCAGGCGCAGATCCTGAACCTGTTGACCGAGCTACAGGCACGCCTCGGGCTCTCGTACCTGTTCATCGGCCACGACCTGGCCGTCGTGCGTCACGTGGCTGACCGCGTCGCGGTGATGCACGAGGGTCACATCGTGGAGACCGCGCCCACCGAAACCCTGTTCGAGCACCCCGAGCACCCGTACACGCAAGCGCTCATCGCGGCCGCCACATCCGGTTTTGGCGTCGCCGGCGCGTAGATATCACGCTGACGACGCCAAAGCATCACGACGACGGCGCGGGCGACGGGTCGGGGCGGGTTCCCTTCGCCTTGGGGGCGAGTGTGTCGGCGAACTTGGTGATGATCGGGCCGGCGATCGCGGTGAGGAGCACGAACGTGGCCGCGAGGGGCACGAGGTCGGGCTCGATGCCGGTGCCCAGGGCGAGGCCCGCGATCACGATGGAGAACTCGCCGCGTGCGATGAGCGCGGTGCCCGCTCGCATGCGGCCGCGGTTCGCGATTCCCGCCCGTTTGGTGGCCCACCACCCGGTCGCGACCTTGGTGAGGCTCGCCACCACGAGGAGCGCTGCAGCGATGGGCAACACGCCGGGGATCTGGTCGGGATCGATGCGGAACCCGAACAGGATGAAGAACAGTGCGGCGAAGAGGTCGCGCAACGGGTTCACGAGCCCGGCCACACGGTGGCCGACGGGGCCTGAGATCGCGATGCCCACGAGAAATGCGCCGACCGCAGCCGACACGTCGAGCTGTTGGGTGAAGCCGGCCACGAGCAACGTGAGGCCGATGACCCCGAGCAGCAACGCCTCGTCGGAACGCGCGTCGAGCAGTCGGGTGATGTGGTCGCCGTAGCGGAGCGCGAGCACGAGGATCGTCCCTGCGATCGCCAGCGCCGCGCCGACCGACAGCACGCCGGCCGCGATCGATGCTCCGGCCAGCATCACCACCGTGATCGGCAGGTACACCGCCATCACGAGGTCTTCGATCACGAGCAGCGTGAGCAGCGTCGGCGTCTCGAGGTTGCCGAGGCGCCCGAGGTCGGTCAGCACCTTGGCGATCACGCCCGACGACGAGATGTACGTGACGCCTCCCAACACCACCGCGGCTTCCACGCCCCAACCAAGGAGGAGCGCGCACACGACACCGGGCGTTGCGTTGAGGGTGATGTCGACGATGCCACCGAGCCAACCGGTGCGTGCGCCGTCGGCCAGCTCCTGGGCGGAGTACTCGAGCCCGAGGGTGAGGAGCAGCAGCACCACACCGATCTCCGCCGCGAGCTCGATGAAGTTCTCCGACAGCCGCGGGCCGGTGAGCCCGCCCTCGCCGAACACCACGCCGGCGACGAGGTACGCGGGGATCGGGCTGATGCCCATGCGATCCGACAGGCGAGCGAGCACCGCGAGGCCCAGGATGATCGCGCCGAGCTCGACGAACGCAACCGCGACGTCTTGCGACGCGGCCGCGAGCACGGTGGGCATCAGCGCCCCGACAAGCGGGCGTTCAGCGTGGCGAGCCCCGCGGGAGTGCCGATGGCGACGACTTGCGCGCCCGCGACGAGCACATCCTCCGCGCCAGGCGCGGCGGTGACGTCGTCGCCGTTGAGCAACGCGACGACCGACACGCCGGTCTCCGTGTGGATCGCCGCCTCCTGCAGCGAGAGTCCTGCCCACGGGGACGACGGTGACACCGTGATCCACTCGAGCGTGAGCCCCGCGACCTGTTGCTGCACCGCAGCGAGATGTTCGGCGACGCGCGTTGCGCCCAGGAGCTCGGCGAGTGTGCGCGCGTCGTCGGGACGCAGCGTGATGGTTGCCCGGCATTCGTCAGGATCGTCGGCCGAGTAGAGGAACACGTCGCGACGGCCGGTGCGGTGCACCAACACGCCGACTCGCTCACCCAGTTCGGTCGTGAAGTCGTACCGGACACCCATTCCGGGAAGTTGGGTCTCGTCGACGTCGGCCACGGCGATTCCTTCCGTCGGAGTTCGACGACGCTAGCGGCGCGTGGCGCGCGCGGGGCGAGGGTTGCCTCGGATCGTTCAGGTTCAGTGGTGATCGAGTCCCGCGTGGCGGGACGCAATTCACAGTGAATCGGGCTTCAGCCGAACTGGGCGCGGTAACCGGCGAGGTAGGTGCGGAGGCCGCGCTCGCAGTTGTGCATCATCCGTCGGTGGTTGGCCTTGAACGCCGGTCGGGCGATGGGGTCGAGCTTGCGCAGCAACGACTTGTTGACGACGACCTGTTCGTCGAACGTGGCCGACGTGCCCGTGGGGTGCACCGAGATCGTCCAGCGGGAGAAGCCCTCGAGATCCCCTGCCATGCTCGCTTCGAGCACCCGAGTCGCCGGGTCACGTACCGCTTGCTTGGTGGTGAAGCGCAGGTCGTAGGGGAGCGTCGCTCGACACGTGAGCTCGAAGATGTCGTCGCCCAGCGGGCGGACGGTCTTCACCTCTGGCCACCACAGCGGATAGTCGGACACCCGCTCGAGGACCTTGTACACGTCGTCGGGTGCCGCGTTCAGCTGCCACGTGCTCTGGAACGTGTACGAAGAGTCGCCCATCGGGTGATCCTCGCGCGTCCGGCGCGACCGCGCTGCTACTCGGTCCGGAGCACCCACGCCGGTCGCGTGCGCGCCGCACTCCACGCGGGCACGGCAGCGGCGAGGTTGCCGACCAAGATGGTGAGGAGCCCGACCGCGATCACCGCTGCCACTGGGATGACCACGCCCGCGCCGACACCGATGTTGGCGGCGAACCTCGACCAGGTCCAACGTCCGAGCGCGACTCCGAGCGGTACCGCAACGACGAGTGCCGTGGCCACGAGGGTCGTCGCCTGGGCTGCCACGGTGAGCGCGACTTGACGGCGGGTGAATCCCATGGTCTTGAGCACGGCCAGATCGCGGCGACGAGATCGCACCGTCGTCACGAGCAGGTTGATCAACATCGCGGCGCCGAGCAGCGCGAGCAGTGCGGCGAGCAGGAGCGGCGTGGCGCGGACCTTGCCGTAGGTGAGGATCGCGCCCGGGCGTTGCGGACCGAGCGTGCTCGAGACGTTGCCGTAGCGCTGTTGCAGGGTCGACGTCTCGACGCCGTCGGCGAGGTCGACCAGGAAGAAGGACGGCTCGGCGGTGGGATCGAGACGGCGGAGTCCGGCGGCGGTGAGTGCGGCGCCGCTCCCGAGACCGTCGGTGCCGTTGAGCGCGAGCGACGGCAGAGCAGTCTCTCCGACGACTCGCAGCCGCGCGACGCGTCCGTCGGGGCGAGTGGCGTCGAGGAGATCGCCGACGCGCGTGCCGAGACCCCGCATCGTCTCGGCACCAAGCGCGATCTCTGTTGCGCGTTCGGGCATGCGTCCGGAGCGCGTTCGGGGCGACGCGTCACCCCGAACGACGTCCAACCCGTAGCCGGTGAGCGTGGTGCCCTCGAGGGTGACGTTCCCGCGCGTGCCGACCGTGAGGCCTGCCGCATCCTGGTCGCGCCGGAGCTCGGCGATCAGGTCGGGCCCCGCGCCGGCGTCGGCGGTGTCGACGAGCACGTCCCAGGTCCATCCGTAGCGGGCCGGGGTGTCGACCATGCGGTCGAGGCTGGTCGCGAAGGTCAGTGCGGCGATCACCGTGGCGGTAGCCACGACAAGACCGAAGAGGGTGCTGAGGATCGACACGCGCTTGCCGTCTGCGTCGCGGAACGCACACCGGAAGCCGGTCACGAGACTTGCCGGCGCGCCGGTTCGGGCCAGTCGCTCGGCGGCGTGCATCGGACGCGCCGCCGTCGGAGCGGGCTCGTGCCCGTGACCGCGGGTGATGTGCCACGCGCGCGCGATCACGACCACCACGAACACGAGCACGATTACCCCGAAGCCGAGCCCGATGGCCTTTGCATCGATGTCGATGCCCGGCGTGGGCTCCGCCTCGCGCGGTCGACCAAGCGGAAAGAGTGGCGACAGTGCGATCGCTCCGATCACGGTGAGCACCGCGCCCGCGCCGATCGCGGCCACGGCCCGCGCAGACGAGATCCCCACGCGGGTCCAGCGCGACGCGCCGAGCGCGACGAGCGCAGGGCCGTCGGCCTCGTCGAGATCGACCAAACGCATGAGCGCTTGCGCGAGCACGATCAGCGCAGTCAACCCGATCGCGATGGCGAAGAGCTGCAGCGACGCGGTGTACGGCTCGGCAACGGCCGCGAAGGTGGTCTCGCGCATCGACCGGGTCTGGAGTTGGAACTTGTGCTCGCCGAGCTCGCGGTTGAGCGCCGCAGTGAAGGCAGGAACGCCCTCTGCGCCTCTGTCGAGAAGGACGCCGGCCACCTTGTAGCTCGCACGGTCGCGGTACATGGCGGTGAAGGCCGGTGACAACAACGCCGACTCGGTGTCTTGGTTCTCGTTGAGGAGCAGGTCGTCGAGGGTGCGTTCGATCCCGACGATGGTGAACGTGATGGGCGTGAACACCGCATCTGGATTCATGGTGCCGTCGTCGCGAATGAGATCCCCGAACTCGTACAACGTGAAGGTCGCTCTGGTGCCGACGTGCAGGCCGAGTGTCGCCGCCGTGGCTTCGTTCACGACCATCTCGTAGGGGCGATCGACGCGGGGGAGCCGTCCCTCCGTCATCCTGGGCGCCTCAGCTTCGATCTTGGCGGTTGCCGCCGTGAACCCGAGCGCGCCCAACCCCAGCAGATCGTCAGGTCGTTCGCCGCGGCCCGACCAGGAAGCGATGCCGAAGCCATAGGCATCGCCGGCGAGCCTGACGCCAGGGAGCTTCGCGAGCTCCTTGGCCGACACTGTCTCGCCGAAATCTGGGGCGACGAGCACGTCGAGCGCGTGCGCCTGGTCGAGCAAGCGGGGGTAGGCGGTGGCGGTACGTCGCGCGCCGGCAAACGCCGCGACCGTGACCGCTCCCGCAAGACCGATGAGGAGCGCGACGACGATCATGCCGGCGACCCTGCGCCGGATCAGGTTCGACGCGCAGAAGCGGACTGCGCCCATCAGGATGCTGCCAAGGAGGCGGTGCACACCGACGGCATCGTCGTGCCTCCCTTTCGCGGTCGTGGACGGCTCGAGCGTACGGAGCTGTGGTTCCGCCGAACAGGTGGGGAACCTCGGGGCCCCGGTGGTGCAGGCACCCCGAGAGAAGTGCGGCAGAGCTTGTTACGAGCGGTCGTTCGACCCCACCACGCGGCTAATCTGCCGTCCCTCGTCGGAGTGGCGGAATCGGCAGACGCGCTAGCTTGAGGGGCTAGTGCCCGCAAGGGCGTGGGGGTTCAAGTCCCCCCTCCGACACGAGCAAAATCCGACTGATCGACCAGTCCGACCTCTCCAAGTAGGACGTTGATCGTCGGAGCGCCGTGTACGGCCACCTCCAAGTGGTCCGGGTACACCGTGACTGCTTCGAGCAGTTCCTCGATGAGGACTCGTCGCTCGTGGTCCGTGGCGGCTTCCCAGACGCGCTCGAAGTCGAGTTGCTCGAAGGTTGCGAGCACGTCCTCGAAGCGCCGTCCGAGTTCTCCCTTTGTGGCGATCGACT
>JBEVIU010000051.1:0-4466 GCA_040510575.1 Acidimicrobiia bacterium
CGTCGGCGAGCACACCGACGCCACCCTCGCCGACTGGGGTTTCACCCCCGACGAGCTCGCCGCCCTCCACGACAGCGGCGCCATCGCCCAGGCCTGACCCCGTCCAACTGTCAGATGGGAGGGAGGAGGGCGAGGCGCGTGTCGAGGTCGGTGATCGCGTCGGCGACCACGGTCACGTGGCCGAGCTTGCGGCCGGCGCGGGGCGCCTTGCCGTAGTCGTGCAGGTGCGCGCCGGGCACCGCGAGCACGGCAGCCGGATCGGGCATGGTGCCGATGCAGTTGACCATCGCCGAGACGCCGCGCGCGGACGTATCGCCGAGCGGGAGCCCGAGCACCGCACGCACGTGGTTCTCGAACTGACTGGTGACTGCGCCTTCGATCGTCCAGTGCCCGGAGTTGTGGACGCGCGGCGCGAGCTCGTTCGCGAGGAGTGCGCCGTCGACCTCGAACAGCTCGACCGCGAGCACGCCCACGTGCTCGAGCTCGGTGAGCAGCGCGGTCGCGATGCGCTTCGCCTCACGCTCCGTGTCGGGCGCGACGCCGGGCGCCGGCGCACGGGTCACACGCAGGATCCCGTCGCGATGTTGGTTCTCGACGACCGGCCAGCACACGATCGTGCCGTCGAGCCCGCGCGCGGCGACGATCGACAACTCGCGATCGAACCCGACGAATGCTTCGAGGATCAGCGGGTCGGCGCCGAGCTCTGCCCACACAGCGTCGAGGTCGTCGGGGGTGCGGAGCACCGCCTGGCCCTTGCCGTCGTAGCCACCTCGGCGCGTCTTGAGCACGGCCGGGAGCCCGAGCTCGTGAGCGGCGGTGTCGAGCTCGGCGCGCGAGCTCACCGCCCGGTACTCCGGGGTGGCAACCCCGAGGGACCGGAACGTGTCCTTCTCCACCAGCCGGTCCTGTGAGACCTCGAGCGAGCGTTCGCCCGGGTGTACCGGCACGGTCTGCGCGAGGAAGCGCGCTGATGCGGAGGGCACGCCCTCCCATTCGTAGGTCACCACGTCGGCGCCGTCGGCGACTCGGTTCAGCGCGGCCTCGTCGCCCAGCGCGCCGACCACGAGGTGGCCGACGGCCGCGGCGGGCGCGTCGGGGGACGGGTCGAGGAATCGGAACCGGGCCCCGAGCGGAATGCCCGCCAAGCCGAGCATGCGGCCGAGCTGACCGCCGCCCAACACGGCAATTGTCGCTCGGTGCTCCACGAAGTCTGTCTAGCGCGCCGTGCCCGACCTGGAGCGTTTCGGGGCGCGTTCGAAGGTCCCGAGGACGACTCGAATCGTTCGTGGCGAAAGGGGGACAACCGCTACCCTGGGCGGACTCGCAGCCGGGCCAACGTCGTCCCTGCAGCGTCCACGAGCCGTTTCCCTGCCCTCGGCCCGACCGTGCGGCAGCCACCTGTGGATGAGGATGACGAACGCCAGCCACCACGCGGCGCCCCGGGGCGTCCCGTTCAGCGCACTGCCTGCGCCTTCAGGCCTCTACGACCCGCGCTTCGAGCACGACGCGTGCGGCGTCTCGTTCGTCGTCGACATCAAGGGCCGGCCGAGCCGCGACATCGTGGCCACCGCGCTCGACGCCCTGTGCAACCTGGATCACCGCGGCGCATCGGGTGCCGAGGTCAACACCGGTGACGGCGCCGGGATCCTGATCCAGATCCCCGACCGCTTCCTGCGCGCGGTCGTCGACTTCGAGCTCCCGCCCGTGGGTGCCTACGGCGTGGGGATCGCGTTCTTGCCGACGGACCCCACCGACGCCGAGAAGACGGTGGCGCGGGTCGACCAGATCGTGGCCGAGGAGGGTCTGCAGGTCGTCGGGTGGCGCGACGTGCCCGTCGACGACTCCATGATCGGTCCCACCGCCAAGCAGGTGATGCCGCAGTTCCGCCAGCTGTTCGTCGCCGACAGCGCGACCGGTAGCGCGGCGGCCACCGGAGTCGAGCTCGACCGCAAGCTGTTCGTCGTGCGCAAGCGCTGCGAGCACGAGGTGCTCGACGGCCGCTTCGGCGCCGCCGACACCGAGGCCGACGGCTCGATCTACTTCCCGTCGCTCTCGTCGCGCACGATCGTCTACAAGGGGATGCTCACGACCCCGCAGCTCGCCGAGTTCTTCCCCGATCTCGCCGACGAGCGGGTCGAGTCGTCGCTCGCCCTGGTGCACAGCCGGTTCTCCACCAACACGTTCCCTTCGTGGCCGCTTGCACACCCGTACCGCGTGATCGCGCACAACGGCGAGATCAACACCGTGCAGGGCAACCGCAACTGGATGCGTGCCCGTGAGGCGATGATGGAGTCCACCGTCATCCCTGGGCTCGAGCGCGCTTTCCCCATCGTCACGCCCGGTGCGTCCGACACCGCGAGCTTCGACGAATGCCTCGAGCTGCTCTCGCTCGCCGGACGCCCGATCTGGCACGCGGTGCTGATGATGATCCCGGAGGCGTGGGAGAACCACGCCACCATGTCCGACGAGAAGCGCGCGTTCTACCGCTACCACTCGTCGCTCATGGAGCCGTGGGACGGTCCCGCGTCGATCGTGTTCACGGATGGCGCGGTCGTCGGAGCCGTGCTCGACCGCAACGGCCTCCGACCGAGCCGCTACTGGGTCACCGACGACGACCGCGTGATCATGGCCAGCGAGGCCGGCGTCGTCGACGTCGACCCCTCGCGCGTCGTGAAGAAGGGTCGCCTCCAGCCGGGCAAGATCTTCCTCGTCGACACGGTGCAGGGCCGGATCGTCGACGACGAGGAGATCAAGGCCGAGCTCGCAGCGGAGCATCCGTACGGCGAGTGGCTCGACCAGGGCCTGGTGCACCTGAGCGACCTTCCCGACCGGGAGCACCACGTTCCCACGCACGAGTCGGTGATCCGGCGCCAGGAGACGTTCGGCTACACCCACGAGGAGCTGCGCCTGCTCGTGTCGCCGATGGCCCGTACGGGTGGCGAGGCGCTCGGTTCGATGGGCACCGACACGCCGATCGCGGTGCTGTCGGATCGCGCCCGCATGTTGTTCGACTACTTCTCGCAGGTGTTCGCGCAGGTCACGAACCCGCCGCTCGACGCGATCCGCGAAGAGCTCGTCACGTCGCTGTCGTGCACGATCGGCGCCGAGGCCAACGTGCTCGAGCCGTCGCCGGAATCGTGTGTGCAGATCACGCTCCCGTTCCCGATCATCGACAACGAGGAGCTGGCCAAGCTCATCCACATCGACCACGACGGCGACCGGCCCGAGTTCCGTGCCCACGTGATCTCAGGTCTGTACCGCGTCGCCGGTGGCGGCGACGCGCTCCGCGAGGCGCTCGACCGCGTGCGCAACGAAGCATCGCTCGCGATCGAGCAGGGCAAGCGCGTGATCGTGCTCTCCGACCGCGACTCCGACTCGGAGTGGGCGCCGATCCCGTCGTTGCTGTTCACGTCTGCGGTGCATCATCACCTGATCCGCGAGAAGACCCGCACCATGGTCGGGCTCGTCGTGGAGACGGGTGACGCGCGCGAAGTGCACCACATGGCGCTCCTCACGGGCTACGGCGCCGGCGCGATCAACCCCTACCTCGCGTTCGAGTCGATCGAGGACCTGATCCGTCAGGGCCTGTACGGCCTCGAGGGTGTCGACCCGAAGCTCGCGGTGAAGAACTACATCAAGGCCGCCGGCAAGGGCGTGCTCAAGGTGATGTCGAAGATGGGCATCTCCACGATCGCGTCATACCGCGGCGCGCAGGTGTTCGAGGCGATCGGCCTGAGCCACGAGCTGGTCGACGAGTACTTCACCGGCACCACCTCGCAGCTCGGCGGCATCGGGCTCGACGAGCTCGCGGCCGAGTGCGCACGCCGCCACAGCATCGCCTACCCGGATCGTCCCGAGGAGCGGGCCCACCGCGACCTCGATCTCGGTGGCGAGTACCAGTGGCGTCGGGAAGGCGAGTACCACCTCTTCAACCCGCAGACGGTCTTCAAGCTGCAGCACGCGACACGGGCCAAGCGCGAAGACGTGTACCGCGAGTACACGAAGCTCGTCGACGACCAGTCGACGAACCTCGCCACACTCCGCGGTCTCTTCGCGTTCAAGGCGAGCGGCGAAGCGGGCGCTCGCGAGCCGGTGCCGATCGACGAGGTCGAGTCGACGGCGGAGATCGTGAAGCGCTTCGCCACCGGTGCGATGTCGTACGGCTCCATCTCGAAGGAAGCGCACGAGACCCTCGCCATCGCGATGAACCGCATCGGCGGCAAGTCGAACACCGGCGAAGGCGGCGAAGACGCCGACCGTTACACGCCCGACGACAACGGCGACCTCCGTCGGTCCGCGATCAAGCAGGTCGCGTCGGGGCGCTTCGGTGTCACATCGGAGTACCTGGTGAACGCCGACGACCTGCAGATCAAGATGGCGCAGGGCGCGAAGCCGGGCGAGGGCGGACAGCTCCCGGGCGCCAAGGTGTACCCGTGGATCGCCAAGACGCGGTACTCCACGCCGGG
>JBEVIU010000052.1:0-5613 GCA_040510575.1 Acidimicrobiia bacterium
GCTGATCGTCGAAGTGCTGATCGCCCACGTACGCCGGAAAGCGCACCACCATGGTCGTGCCTCCCCCGGGCGTGTCCTCCACGGTGAGCTCGCCACCCATCACGTCGACGAACCCCTTCGCCACCGCCAACCCGAGGCCGACACCCGAACCCTTCGGCTGGTCGCCGAGTCGTTGGAACGGAAGGAACACCTGCTCGCGCTGATGAAGCGGGATGCCCCGACCTCGATCGACCACGCGCAGCTCCACCTGGTCGAGCACCGATCCACCCACGACTCGCACGGGGACACCCGGAGGGCTCGCGTGCAGCGCATTGGCGACCAGATTGGCGACCGCTCGCTCGAGCAGTGCGGGGTCGGCACGCAACGGTGGAAGCGACTCGGACACGTCGACCACGACGTTCTCACCGCTCGCCAACGGCAGCCCGTGAAGGGATGCGGGCACGATCTCGTCGAGGCCGACCTCGCGCAGCACGAGCTTCACCGCGCCCGTCTGCAACCTGCTCATGTCGAGCAGGTTCCCGACGAGCGCCGTCAAGCGATCGGCCTCCTCGTCGATCGCCTCGAGCAGCTCGGCGCGGGCATCGGCACCGACGTCGATGTCGCGTTGCAGGAGGGTCGTCGCGGCGGCCTTGATCCCGGCCAGCGGAGTCCGGAGATCGTGCGACACTGCAGCAAGCAGCGCGTTCCGGAGCTCGTTCGCTTCCTGCAGACCTTCGGCCGCCGCGGCCTCGGCCCGGAGTCGACGCCGCTCCACGACGAGCGCGAGCTGGCCCGTGAACGAGCGCAGCAGCTCGACGTCGGCATCGTCGACGCCGGTGAGCGCGAGGACGTGCTGGCCGTCGAGCGGGATGGTGACGTCCGCGTCGTCCGGGTCCTCAGGCGCCGGTGTTCCCGCGCAGCTCTCCACCATCCAGCCGTCGCCCGCATCGCGCAGGACCGCAACCGAGACGCAGGCGAACGCAGTCCGCAGACCGCGCATCAACCCAGGCAACGGATCGGGGTCGCTCAGCAGGGTTGCCCCGAGCTGGGCGAGCGTCTCGGCGTGCGACTGGGCGCGGATTGCCTCGGCCTTGCGTCGCGCCATGCTGCTGACGAGCGTCCCCACGACCGCGCCGATGACCACGAACACCACGAGCGCGATCACGTTGTCGCGTTCCGCGATGGTGAAGGTGTGGATGGGCGGGGTGAAGAAGTAATTGGCGAGCAGAAAGCCTGCGATCGCGGCCAGGAACGCGGGCACGAAACCGCCCAGTGCGGCGACGCCGACGACCAGGAGCAGGTAGAGCAGCAACACGCTGGTGAGCCCGAGGTCGTCGCGCACGCTGACGAGGGCCAACGTGAGCAGCGGCAACCCGACGACCGCGAGCACGAACGACGCGAGTTGCCTCCGACGAGAGATCCCGGTGACCGGCACGCGGATCCGGAGACCTCCCGCGTGCTCGTCGCTCTCCGTGGTGGAGATCACGTGCAGATCGAGATCGCGCGCGGAACGCAGCACCTTCGAGGTCACCGAGCCTCGAACCAGATCGTTCCATCGCGAACTGCGGCTCGCGCCGAGCACGAGTTGCGTCGCCCGTTCGGCGCGCGCGAGCTGCACGAGCCCCTCGGCCACGTCGTCGGCGGTGAGCTCCTGGTAGCTGCCGCCCACGTCGACGAGCAGGCGACGATGCTGCTCGAGCAGATCGGAGGACCGCTCGGCCAGGCCGTCGCTCGGTCGCACGTGGACGCCCAGCAGATCGCCCTGCGCGCGGCGGGCCATGCGCGCGGCGCGCCGGATGAGCACATCGCCGCCGGGTGCGCCGGTCAAGGCGACGACCACACGCTCGCGCGTCTCCCAGTTCCCGGCGATCCCGTGGTCTTCGAGGTACGTCTGCAGGCTCTCCTCGACGCGGTCCGCCACCCACAACAGCGCGATCTCACGGAGTGCTGCGAGATTCCCGAGCCTGAAGTAGTTCGCGAGCGACGCGTCGATGCGCTCGGGCGGGTAGATGTTCCCGTGCGCCATGCGGCGCCGCAGCGCCTCTGGGCTCATGTCGACGAGCTCGATCTGTTGCGCGGCTCGCACCACCTCGTCGGGAACGGTCTCCTGCTGCTTCACCCCTGTGATGCGTTCGACCACGTCGGTCACCGATTCGAGATGTTGGATGTTCACGGTCGTGATGACGTCGATCCCCGCGTCGAGCAGCTCTCCGACGTCCTGCCAGCGCTTCTCGTTGCGCGAGCCCGGCACGTTGGTGTGCGCGAGCTCGTCGACCAGCGCGCGCTGGGGTCTGCGGGCGAGGATGGCGTCGATGTCCATCTCGTCGAACACGCGCCCCCGGTAGTCGATCGCCCGAGGCGGTACCACCTCGAGGTCACCGACCTGGTCGAGGGTGAGCTTGCGACCGTGCGTCTCGACGAGCCCGACGACGACGTCGGTTCCCCGGCTCGCCGCACGATGCCCCTCGCTGAGCATCGCGAACGTCTTGCCGACCCCGGGCGCCGCACCCAGATACACCCTCAGCTTCCCGCGCTCCATCGCTCCTCACTCGCTCCCTCGGGGGCTCACTCCTCGAGGGCGTGAGTGTCGAGCGTAGTGAGGCCTCACTGGGGCGCCGCCCGATCGAGTGCGAGGTTGAGCTTCAACACGTTGACGCGCTTCTCGCCCAGGATGCCGAAGGTCCGGTCGTCGGTGTGCTCGTCGATGAGCTGGTTGACGCGCGGCAGCGAGAGGCCGCGCTCGTCGGCGATCCGTGGCGCCTGGAGCCGGGCGTTGGCGATCGAGATGTCGGGATCGAGCCCCGACGCCGATGCGGTGACCGCGTCGACGGGGATCGTCGCACTCTCGTCGAGCCCGTTCAGCTCGCGGTACGCCTCGACCCGCTCCGACACCGCCTTCAGCAGATCCGGGTTCGCGGGCCCCCAGTTCGAGCCGAGGCTCAGGGTGGGGTCGTAGCCGTTGTCGGTGGTGTTGATCGCCGCCGACGGCCGGGACTGGAAGTACTGGGTGAGCGGCGCCCCCTTCTTGTCGACCCACGCCTGCCCGATGTACTCGGAGCCGACGTCCTTGCCGTCGACCTGCACGCGCGAGCCATTTGCCGTGTCGGGTGCGACGACCTGGGCGAAGCCGGTGAACGCGAACGTGTACACGAGCCCGGTCAACACGGTCATGACGACGACCATGGCGAACGCAGGCAGCAGTTGACGGCGCATCACACCACCCCCAAGCCGGTGATGACCATGTCGATGAGCTTGATGCCGATGAACGGCACGACGATCCCACCCGCGCCGTAGATCAGGAGGTTCCGGCGCAGCAGCGCAGTGGCATTCGTCGCGACGAACTTGACGCCGCGCAACGCCAAGGGGATCAACGCCACGATGATCAGCGCGTTGAAGATCACCGCAGAGAGGATCGCGGACCGTGGCGAGCCCAGGTCCATGACGTTGAGGTCGCTGAGCACCGCGACCGAGCCGAGGCCGGCGAACATCGCGGGGATGATCGCGAAGTACTTGGCCACATCGTTCGCGATCGAGAACGTGGTCAGCGAGCCTCGCGTGATGAGCAGCTGCTTGCCGATCTCGACGATGTCGATGAGCTTGGCCGGGTCGGAATCGAGGTCGACCATGTTGCCCGCTTCCTTCGCCGCTTTCGTCCCGGTGTTCATGGCAACTGCCACGTCGGCCTGCGCCAGCGCGGGCGCATCGTTCGTGCCGTCGCCGGTCATCGCGACGAGCCGCCCTCCGGCCTGCTCGCTGCGGATCAGTTCCATCTTGTCTTCCGGGGTGGCTTCGGCGAGGAAGTCGTCGACGCCCGCCTCCTTCGCGATGACTGCCGCGGTACGCGGGTTGTCGCCGGTGATCATCACGGTGCGGATGCCCATCCGCCGCAAGTCGGCGAACCGTTCGGCGATGCCGGGTTTGACGATGTCCTTGAGGTAGACGACACCCAGGACGCGCGGCGACGTGGGGGGCGCGCCATCTCGGTCATGGCCGTCATCCCGGTCACCGGCGCCAGCCCGGGCTTCGGCCACCACGAGCGGCGTGCCGCCCTGGCCGGCGATCGCGTCGACCGCTTCCCCGACGTCGGCGGGGACGGTGCCGCCGCCCTCCTCCACCCAGCGCCGCACCGCTTCCGCTGCCCCTTTGCGAACGATGCGACCCTCCTCGAGGTCGACGCCGCTCATCCGCGTCTGCGCGGTGAACGCGACCAAGGTCGCTCCGTGCAACTCGCGTTCGCGGATGCCATAGCGCTCCTTGGCGAGCACGACGATGGAGCGACCTTCGGGGGTCTCGTCGGCCAGGCTGGAGAGCTGCGCGGCATCGGCGAGCTCCTGCTCCTCGATGCCGCTCGCGGCGACGAAGGCGTCGGCCTGCCGGGCGCCGAAGGTGATGGTCCCGGTCTTGTCGAGCAGGAGCGTCGCACAGTCGCCGGCCGCCTCGACCGCTCGGCCGCTCATCGCCAGCACGTTGCGCTGCACGAGGCGATCCATCCCCGCGATCCCGATCGCCGAGAGCAGACCGCCGATGGTCGTGGGGATGAGGCACACCAGCAGCGCGACGAGCACGATCACGCTCTGCTCGGCATCGGCGAAGTCGGCGAACGGCTGCAGTGTCACCGTGGCGAGCAGGAAGATGATCGTGAGCCCGGCGAGCAGGATGTTGAGCGCGATCTCGTTCGGGGTCTTCTGACTCGACGTTCCCTCGACCAACGCGATCATCCGATCGATGAACGTCTCGCCCGGACGTGCCGTGATGCGCACGGCGATCTCGTCGGAGAGCACACGCGTCCCGCCCGTCACCGCGGAGCGGTCGCCACCCGCCTCGCGGATGACGGGTGCCGACTCACCGGTGATGGCCGACTCGTCGACGGACGCGATGCCCTGCACCACCTCGCCGTCGCTCGGGATGACCTCGCCGGCTGCCACGATCACGACGTCGTCGACCTGCAGGGCGCTTCCGGGAATCTCCTCGATGGTCCCGTCACCGCTCCGTCGGCGCGCAACGGTCTCCTCGCGCGTCCGCCGCAAGGTGTCGGCCTGCGCCTTGCCGCGGCCCTCGGCGACGGCTTCGGCGAAGTTGGCGAACAACACCGTGAACCAGAGGAACAGCGACACGAGGCCGGCGAAGACGTTCTCCTTCGACGTCGAGCTCCCGAGGTCACGCACGAAGATGAAGGTGGTGAAGACGGAGCCGATCTCGACGACGAACATCACCGGGTTGCGCATCAGCGTGCGCGGGTTGAGCTTCCACACGCTCTCCACGATCGCCCGACGCATGATCGCCGGTTCGAACATGCTCCTGGACTTCGTCGCAGCCACGTTTGACTCCCCTACAGACCGAGTGCTTCGGAGATCGGACCCAGTGCCAGCGCCGGAAGGAAGGTGAGCGCGCCGACGATGACGATCACGCCGACCACCAGCGCGACGAAGAGGGGCGTGTGGGTCGGGAAGGTGCCGGCGCTCTCGGGCACCTTCTGCTTGCGGGCGAGCGCGCCCGCCAGCGCGAGGGTCGGGATGATGAGGAAGAAGCGGCCGATGCCCATCGCGAGCGCGAGCGTCGTGTTCATCCACTGCGTGTCGGCCGTGATGCCGGCGAGCGCGGAGCCGTTGTTGTTGCCCGCGGACGTGTACGCGT
>JBEVIU010000053.1:0-5506 GCA_040510575.1 Acidimicrobiia bacterium
ATCCCCAAAACCATGCCCGTCTCTTCGAACGCCTTGAACACCACGTCGTAGGCGCCGTTCGCCATCATCGACGGTGCGGCCGCGTTCGGGTACTTCGCCTGCGCGTCGATCGGGCGGATGAGACCGACGGGCAATCCGAGGCCGGCGGCGCGCTCGATCTCTTTGACCGTGTACCCGGCGTCCTGCGCGGGGAGGAACGCGGCGGCGAAGAGCCGGCTGTTCTCCTCGCTGCACCAGTCGACGACGAAGTCGTTGTAGGCCTCGCAGAACGCGGCGACGCCCTCGGCGTTGGTGGCGAACGGCACGTGCATGATCACCATCGTGGGGATCACGAGCACCTGGTCGATGCCCATGAGGTCCATCTCGAGCAGACGCGCCGCGGGGTCGATGGCGCCGTCGTGGTGCAGGTACTCCTTCTGCTCGGCGGTGAGCGGCATCGCGTTGAGCTTCCGCATGATCTTCTTGTTCATCTGCGGGCCCGCGATGCAGATCGGGTTGTAGCCGGGGAAGTGCCCGTTGCCTCCGCCCATCACCGGCGTGTCGCCGTTGAGCCACGCTTCGGCGTCGCCGCGCCAGTACGTGTTGCGGACGAGGTCCTTCTTCGACTCGGGCACGCGATCCCAGATGGCGAGCGGATCGTTGATGTGCGCGTCGCAGTCGAAGACGGAGAAGGACTTGGTGAGACGCTCCATGGTTTCCCCCCGTGGGCTCTCGATGTCGCCCGAGGGGCGCCCCGGACGGTCTTCGTACAGCAAGTCTGCTATTCAGCTGGCCTTCTGGCAACCGTGGTGCTCCCAGGTGGCGCGGACTCGGCGCGAGTGCGAGCATCAGCCTCATGCCAGAGACTTGGATCACCCCCGAGATGGAAGCGCTCGTCGGCCTCGAGACCGGTCGGCAGGTGTCGCTGCCGATCTCCGCGTCCGACATCCGCAAGTGGGCCCAGGCCATGTACTTCCCGACCCCGCCGCCGCGTCACTACTGGGACGAGAAGTTCGCGTGCTCCACACGATGGGGCGGCCTCGTCGCGCCGGAGGAGTTCAACCCGTTCGCGTGGATGACTGCCGACGGACCGCCCGAACGCACCCAGACGTTCGACGTGGGCAGCGCAGGGAGCAGCGGCGTCGAAGGCCAGTTCGGGGTCGCCGCGCCGGCGACGAAGTTCATCCTCAACGGCGGGATGGAAGTGACGTACGGGGCGCGGATGCGCCCGGGCGACGTGATCACGTCGGTGGGCCGTCACGCGGGATACGCCGAGCGCACCGGGCGGCTCGGACTCATGCTGTTCAGCTACTCCGACTCGGAGTGGACGAACCAGCGCGGCGAGTGGGTCAAGACCGTCCGCGGCACGGGCATCCGGTACTGAGGGTCTGGAGACAAGGCTGATGGACATCGCAGTCGGTGACGAGATCCCGGTGTGGGTGCGCGAGGCCGGGTTCCACGCATGGAACCGCTACGCCGCGGTGAACGACGAGTTCGTGCCGATCCACATGGACGACGAGGCCGGGAAGGCGTCGGGCTACCCGGGTGCGTTCGGCATGGGGAACCTGCAGCTCGCGTGGCTGCACTGCATGCTGCGGGAGTGGATCGAGCCGGTCGAGGGGCGCATCGTGCGCGTCGCGTGCGAGTTCCGGGCGCCGAGCCTGAAGGGCAACGTCGTCACCGCGCACGGCATGGTGACGGCGGTGCGCGACGAAGGCGACGAGCGCTTCGTCGACCTCGACGTGTGGACCGACACCGCCGACGGCACCCGCCTGGCCCCCGGCAGCGCCACCGTCGCCTTCCCCAACTGACCGTCGGAGCGTTCACGGCGTGAACCTCGCCGGACGCGTCGTGTCGGTGAACGTTGGTCTGCCGCGGATCACCGTGTGGCACGGGCGCGAGGTCGAGTCGGGGATCTGGAAGGCACCGGTCGACGGCCGGATCGCAGTGCGCGGCATCAACCTCGACGGCGACGAGCAAGCAGACCTGCGCGTGCATGGTGGCCCCGACAAGGCGGTGTACGCGTACGCCGTCGAGGACTACGCATGGTGGTCGGAGTACCTCGGTCGTGAGATCGGACCGGCAAGGTTCGGCGAGAACCTCACCGTCGAAGGGCTCGACCTCGGCGCGATGGTGATCGGCACGCGGTGGCACGTCGGCAGCGCCGTGCTCGAGATCACACAGCCGCGTCAGCCGTGCTTCAAGCTCGGGATGCGCATGGGCGACGCAGAGTTCGTCGACATGTTCGACGCCGCGGAGCGGTTCGGCGTCTACTTCCGCATCCTCGAAGAGGGCGACATCGGTGCCGGCGACGCCATCGAGGTCGTGCCGCTCGATCGCGACGGCCTGAACGCGTACGGCCTGGCGATCGACTACCGCGAGCCGACGCGTGACTTCCTGGACCGCATCGTCGCCGAGCCCCTCGTGCCCGCAGGCTGGCGAGAGTGGGCCGAGCGCCACCTCGGTCGCCTCGGCTGAGGTTCGATCGACGGGAGCCCGGCGCTTCGATCGGCGTACACTGCTTGCCCTCGCGCTCGTAGCTCAACGGATAGAGCATCTGACTACGGATCAGAAGGTTGGGGGTTCGAATCCCTCCGAGCGCACTCGACGTCCACAGGTCGGCGCGGGAGCGAGCGCTACTGCTTCGACAGGGTGTTGAATGCCTCGGCGAACTCGTCGGTGCTCGCGCCGCTGTTGCACTCGAGGTTGATCGTCACACCCCGCACGGTGAGCTCGACCCGCTTGGCCAGGCCGAACTTCGAGAGCTCGATCGATTCGACGTCGCTGATCGGGACTGCGCTCAGCAGGCTCTTGATCGCCCCACCGAGGCCCATGCCGATCGGCGTGCCGGTACGCAGCGTGATCAGACGACGGTCGGTGAGAACGATCGCCATCGGGGCCGAGATGTCGAGCCCGACATCGGACGCCGACACGTGTTCCTTCCCGGGCTTCTTGCCGAGCACTTCGCTGGCAGCCACGCCGGCGACCCCCGCCAGGCCGGCCGCGGTACCGCGTGCCGCGCTCACGCCCTTCGCCTGTGCGGTGAGCGCGGCGAGCGCTTGCTCACCCGGGTCGAGGAACGGTTCGACCCCTGCCAGGTGCTTCTTCTCTTGCTTCGACGGCATGGTGGAAGGTTAACGACGTGAAGTGAATGCGGTGGAAGCGCCGATCGGTTGCCGTGAGTTGTCAGGCACAGGCGAGGGAAGTCTCGAATGGCTGTTCCGCCACCCGGACAGCCATGATGAGCCGCCATGGCGAGCACTGTTCACCGACCACTGAGCGAGACCGACCCGAAGGTCCACGCGCGGCGTTGGTGGATCCTCGGCGTGCTGTGCCTGAGCCTGGTGATCGTGTTCGTCGGGAACACGAGCCTCAACGTCGTCATCCCGACGCTCTCGCGCGAACTGGGCGCGACCGATTCGCAGCTCCAATGGATCGTCGCGGCCTACTCGCTCGTGTTCGCAGGTCTGTTGTTCACGACGGGCGCGCTCGGCGATCGCTTCGGGCGCAAGGGAGCGATGCAGTTCGGATTGGTGGTGTTCCTCCTCGGCACGCTCGCCGGTGCGTTGGCCACGTCGATGGCGCAGCTCATCGCCACCCGCGCCCTGATGGGAGTCGGCGCCGCGTTCATCATGCCGTCGACGCTCTCGATCCTCGTGAACGTGTTCAACGACGACGAACGCGAACGTGCCATCGCGATCTGGGCGAGCCTGCTCGGCGCCGCCGCGATCATCGGCTCGGTCGCGAGCGGCTGGCTCATCGACCACTTCTGGTACGGCTCCGTGTTCCTCGTGAACGTCCCGTTCGTGATCGTCGCGCTCGTCCTCGGGTTCATCTTGTTGCCGAAGTCCCGTGACCCGGAAGAAGCGCCGCTCGATCCGATCGGCGCAGTGCTCTCGATCATCGGGATCACCGCGCTCGTGTACGGACTCATCGAAGGTCCCGACAAGGGTTGGACGAGCACGGTCACGCTCATCTCATTCGGCGTCGCCGCCGTGGGCATCGCGCTGTTCGCCTGGTGGGAGCTCCACCACGACGAGCCGATGCTCGACATGCACTACTTCCGCAACCCCGCGTTCAGCACGGGCACGGGCGGGATGATCCTCGTGTTCCTCGCGCTGTCGGGCGTGTTCTTCTTGATGACGCAGTACTTCCAGCTCGTGCTCGGCTACTCGGCGCTCTCGGCGTCGGTGCGCTTCATGCCGGTGGCGTTGATCATCCTCCTGCTCTCACCCCGAACGCCGTGGTTCACCAATCGCTTCGGCGTACGCGCGACGGTCACGGTCGGGCTGGGGCTCGTCGCGTGCTCACTCCTGATGATCCTCGCTCTCCACGTCGACGCCGCGTACTGGCAGGCCTTGCTGACGATCGTCCCGCTCGCGATCGGCCTGTCACTCTCGATGTCGCCGATGACGGCGTCGATCATGTCGGCCGTGCCCGATCGCCGCGCCGGTGCAGGATCGGCGACCAACGACGCGACGCGTGAGCTCGGTGCCGCGCTCGGCGTCGCGATTCTCGGCAGCATCGCGGCATCGGTGTACCGCAACTCGCTCAGCCCGACGATGAAGACGCTTCCCGCGAGCATCGACGAACGCGCCGGATCCTCGCTTGCGGGCGCGGCGCAGGCTGCCACCGGGCTGTCGAGCGCCGACGCACAAGCGCTGATCGTGCACGCGAAGCAGGCGTTCGTCGATTCGATGCACGTGGCCGCCCTCGTCGGCGGCGCACTCGCGATCATCGCCGTCGTGGCCGCATTCCGCTTCTTGCCTCGCGAGCTCCCGGAGGAAAGTGCGCTCGACGCGCCTCGCCACTCGTTCGAGGTGAGCGTGGGGCTCCTCGGCGGGATGATCCCCGCGACGGCCGAGGATCTCCACCGGGCGGAGCACGCACGAGAAAGCGCCGAGCTCGACGCGGAGCTCGATGCCGAACTCGATGTGTTGCCGGGAGACCGGCCAGCATGACGATCCGCTGAGCCGAGGCGGGACCGTGCTCGCGGTCAACGGCGGCCTCGACATGGCATGACACGAGGGCGACGACGACGCGGTCGGTAGGGTGCCGGGATGCGCGTCCTCGACACGGTCCACGGCGACAACTCCGACGCGGTAGTGGGGAAGCACGTTGCGCTTCCCGAACGCCGTCCTCCTGACCGGGCGTTCGTCCGCCTGAACATGATCTCGTCGGCCGACGGCGGGAGCGCCGTCGCCGGGCTCTCCGGTGGGCTCGGCAACCGCGACGACCATGCGGTGTTCGCCGCGTTGCGCGACGCGGCCGACGGCGTGATCGTCGGGCTCGGCACCGTCGTCGCCGAGGGGTATCACCCGCCGCCGGCGTCGTCCGACCTCGAGATCTACGTGGTCGCCGACACGAACGACGTGTCCGGCGCCGCAGCACTCTTCGAGTCGCACCAGGTCGTGCTCGTGCTCCCCGAGGATGCCGGCCCGGTGGCGCACGACGTGCGCGAGCTGCGGTCCGGTCGTGACGGCATGGTCGACCTCGGTCAAGTCGTGGTCGCACTCGCCGGCAAGGT
>JBEVIU010000054.1:0-4360 GCA_040510575.1 Acidimicrobiia bacterium
CCCGGTGCCGTTTCCTGCTCGACTGCGCGTTGGTTCGTCTCGGCTCGCCGTGGTCACGGTCGCGATCGGCGTGATCGCCGCGGCGTGCGGTTCGTCGCACCCGACCTCGACCACCACCACTTCCACGTCGCGCGCCACGACGCCGACCACGGTGACACCGTCAACTGCTCGGTCGGCCGCAACCAGCACGACGACCGCACGCGTCGCGAGGAAGGCGCTCGCACCGGATGCATTCGACGGCGTCGACGCACACCTCGAGCAACGCGTGCGCGCCGCCGGCACGTCGCTCGGGTTTCTGCGCATCGTCGACGACGACGGCACCGTGCTCCACGACCACTCCGTCGGCGGGATGCGCGGCAGCACGCCATTGGGGATCGCGTCGTCGGCCAAGTGGCTCACCGCGGCGACGTTCATGACGTTCGTCGATCAGCGCGCCATCGCGCTCGACGACGACATCGCGCGCTGGCTTCCCGAGTTCGCGGGATCGAGCCCGCTGATCACCGCGCGTCAACTGCTCGACCACACGTCGGGCGTGCACGACCACCCGTGCCAATCCGACGGCACCGCACTCGCGACCTGCGTGCGCACGCTCGCCGCGTCGCCACGCGAGTTCCCTGCGGGCACGGCGTTCTCCTACGGCAATTCGCCCTTTCTCGTGGTCGGGCGCTTGATCGAGGTGTTGGGCAACGCCGACTTCGCGACGGTCGTTGCGCAACGACTCACGGGACCGCTGCAGATGACCGACACCACGTGGCCTGGTGCGCCGTCAGCACCGAGCCCGGCGTTCGGTGCGACCGTGACGGTCGACGACTACGGAAGGTTCCTCGCGATGATCCTCGACGACGGCATGGCACCCGGCGGTCGCGTGCTGTCACGTGACGCGGTGCACCAGATCGTCGCGAACCAGGTCGCCGACCACGACACGACGCACGACTACTCGGTCGGCCTCACCCAGATCCCGCGCTACGGGCTCGGCTGCTGGCCCGACGTGGTCGATGGGCGCACGACCGTGGTGGTCAGCGGGAACGGCGGAAAGGGCTTCTATCCGTGGGTCGACTTCTCGACGCGCACGTGGGGCGTCCTCGGCGTGCAAGACGAGCGGGGCGCGCAGTACGCGGTGCCGGCATCGCAGGCGGTCGAGGTCGAGGCGCGCGCCGTCGTCACCGGTTGAACAGGCTCTCCCCCACGTAGCCGCCACGCGCGATGCCGGGCGGCACCGCGTACACGCCACTCGTCTCGTGCCGGATGTACTCGTTGAGCGCGTCGGTGCGCGCGAGGCTCTCCTGCACCGGGATGAATCCGGTGCGCGGATCACGCTGGTACGCAATGAAGAACAGCCCGGCGTCGAGCTGGTTGCGCACCGGGTCGATGCCGTCGGTGAACGAGTAGCCACGTCGGAGGATCGCCGCTCCGTCGTTCGTCTCCGGTGCCGCGAGGCGCACGTGCGCGTCGACCGGGATCACGAGCTTCCCGCCAGACTCCGCCTTCAGATCGAGCGGCGTGTGCTCGCCGTTCTGTCCGAGCGGCGACCCGCTGATCTTGACGCGTCCGATGGTCTGCTCCTGGTCGTTCAACGTCGAGCGGTCCCACACCTCGAGCAACATGCGGATCCGGCGGATCACCACGTACGAGCCGTTCGTCATCCACTCGGGACCGTCGGCTCGCTGCACCCAGACGTGTTGCTGCAGCTGGGCCGCTTCGTCGCTCTTCACGTTGTTGGTGCCGTCCTTGAACCCCATCAGGTTGCGCGGGGTCTGCCCGACGGGGCTCGTCGTCGACGTTCGCCCGAATCCGAGCTGCGACCAACGCAACGTGACGACGCCACGCCCGATGCGCGTGAGGTTGCGGATCGCGTGGAACGCCACTTGCGGGTCTTCCGCGCATGCTTGCACCACGAGGTCGCCGTCGGAACGGTCGGGATCGAGCACGTCACTGTTGAACACCGGGAGATCCACCAACGCGGCCGGACGCGCACCGGCGAGCCCGAACCGGGGCTGGCCGTCGCGCTCGAAGAGCGACGCGCCGAACCCGAAGGTGATCGTGAGGTTCGCCGGCGTGAGCCCCACGGCTTCACCGGTGTCGTCGGGCGGTGCCGACTGGTCGGTGTTGTCGCTCCCGACCGGGCGGCCAACGCTCATGCGCTCCGCCGCGCGCGTCCACTCCTGCAGGAGCTCGATGAGCTCCGCACGGTCTTCGGTGGCCACATCGAACGCCGCGAACATCAAACGGTCCTGCACCGGTGTGACGATGCCGGCCTGGTGCGTGCCGTAGAAGGGGACGATCTGCGATCCGCTGCCCTCGGCTGCGAGCGCGCGGGCAGGCGCGACGAGGCCTTCGGTGCTGAGGGTCACCGCACCGAGGGCGCCCGCGGCGCCTGCCGTGCCGAGGAACCTGCGTCGACTGACGCGCGATCGTTCGTCGTGCGTCATTGCCCCTGCGCGGACACGATCTTCTTGGCCACCTTCGACAGCGGTTCGGCCAAGGTGTCGATCGACTGCGAGAGCTTCTTGGTGTCGGTCTTCGTGAGGTCGGTGTACGCCACGAACGTCGCACCGCTTCCGTAGTTCGCGAGGGTGGCGTACACGTCGGCGAAGCGGGCGTCGATCTGCGACGCCAGCGCGGCGTTCTTCACCACGAGGATCGGCTTCACCGCGTTGAACGCGGCTTGCGATCCTTCGACGTTCGCCAGGAAGTCGACCAGATCGGTGCGCGAGTAGCGCTCCTCCTCACCCGTGATCTTCGACGCGGACACCTCGTTGAGGAGCTCGACCGCACCATTGGCGATCGTGGCCGGCTCGAACTGCGTGTCGGCGATCAAGCCCTGGAGCTGCTCGACGTCCTTCTGGAGCTGCGCCGCGACCGGAGCCATGCCGGTGGTCGTGTTGTTCACGAACAACGCCTGCTCGATCGGGTGGAAACCGCTCCAGTCCTTCATCGGCACGTCACCTTCCCGGGCGTCGATGCGAGGGTCGAGATCACCGAAGGTCTCGGCAACCGGCTCGATCCGCTCGTAGGGGATGCGCGCCGCGGCGTACGCCGCCTTGGCGCCGACCACATCGCCGCGTGACACCGCGTCGGTGAACGTCTTGGTCGCGGCAACGAGCTGTGTGGCCTGGTCCTCCACGTAGGTGCGGTAGGTCTCGACGGCGGTTTCTCCGGCCGGGCTCAACTTCGTGGCCGCGGTGCCAGTGACGATCAACGTGCCTTTCTCGCGGTCTCCACCCGGGCAGTACGTGGTGTACTCACCCGCCTTGAGCGTGAGCGAGAACTCACCCGAGAGCCCGGGCGTGAGGTTCTCCTTCTCGCCGAGGATGCGGTCGCCGCTCAGGATCTCGAACTCGCTGACCGCGCTGGCGTCCTCGTTCTTCACCTTGAACGTGTTGGGACCGGCCACCGTCTTCACCGTCTTCGGGCAGCCGTCGTCGGTGAGCGCGATCTTCACGGTGCTCGTCTTCGCAGCGGACGCTGCGGGCATCGCGAACAGGGCTGCGAGCGCGGCAACCGCCGAGACGACGACGACACGAGGGGCGAGCTTCACGTGATTCCACCTTCTTCTGTTCAGGGTGACCTGAGGAAGGTGAGTCTACCCTTACTTGCCGGGGAGCCCAAGTCGCGCACGCGGCCGAGCGTCAGCGTGGAGGTTCGTCGTGCCAGATCCACCACTGGTACGGCGGTGATTGCGGGGTCCCCTCCGGGGAGTCCTCCCACGCTTCCTGACGGCCGAACGCGGTGATGTCGAGGTAGCTCCAGGTGCTTCCCATGGCCTCGTCGCCGCGGTTGTCGACGAAGTACGTGCGGAACACTCGATCGCCATCGCGCACGAAGGCGTTGGTGCCGTGCCACTCGTTCACCTCGAAGTGCGCGTCGAAGTCGTCCGTGAGGGTGAACCACGGCATCTGCCAGCCCATCCGCGCTTTCACGCGCACGGGTGAAGGCCTTCTCCTTGACCAACATCGCGCGGCGCGCCGCGTCCCACTCGTCGGCCGACACGATCGTCGGGCTGAGGCTCACGACGCGCCTGGCATCGCGTCGGCACCGGGATCGCCACCGGTCGCGACCACGGCGAGGCGCTGCAGGTAGTGGGTCCAGCCGTTGCTGTGATCGTCGACCGCGTCGGCGGGGAGGTCGCGGTGCACGAGCCGCACCAGCGTCTTCTCGCCCTCTGGGTGCAGGGTGATCTCGACCGTCGTCGAACCCGCAGGGATGGGATGATTCGGCTCGTCCCATCCGAAGGTGAACACCACCTTCTCCTTGGGGACCACCTCGACGAACTCCCCTGCGGCGTGATGTTGTCCGCCGCCGGCCACCACGCGGTACACGCCGCCCGGACGAGGATCGAGCTCGGCCACGCCGATCCATT
>JBEVIU010000055.1:0-12109 GCA_040510575.1 Acidimicrobiia bacterium
GCGCCATTCGGTCGTGGCGTACGACGAGCCGCGGGTAGAGAATGGAGAGCGGCGAGGAGGTAGCAGCATGAAGGTTGCGGAGATCCTCGAGTCGAAGGGCCATCAAGTGGTCACGATCGATCGTGTCGCGACAGTGGTCCGGGTGGCCGAGCGCCTTCGATTGGCCGGCATCGGCGCGGTCGTCGTGAGCTCAGACGGCAGCCACGTCGAGGGCCTCGTGACCGAGCGAGAGATCGTCAACGCGATCGCGCGGTACGGACCCGAGGCGCTCGGGATGCGCGCGGCCGACGTGATGACACGCGGTGTCCGCACGTGCGCGCCGTCCGACCGGGTGCGCGACGTACTGATCACGATGACGAACGCTCGGGTGCGTCACGTCCCTGTGGTCGACGGAGGTGAGCTGGTCGGGATCGTGAGCATCGGTGACCTCGTGAAACGCGTGGTCGAAGACGCCGACCTCGAGGTGCACGTGCTGCGCGACGCATATCTCGGTCACCGCTGACGAGACGCTCGCCGCGTGCGGCGTGACCGCGCGGCGAGGAACGTCGGGTCAGACGGGGATGGCCTCGCCGGTGGCGAGGAGGTACTCGCGGCCCGCGACGGCGAGGGTTCCGGCGGCGATCGCGTCGGAGAGGAGTGAAACCTTCGACAGGTGCTCGACCGTGTGGGTGACGTTGGCACGGACGCAGGCGTCGACGAGCGCTTCGTCGGACACGGAGTCGGGCATCGTCTCGAGCACGGACGCGACGACGGGAACGATGGGAGCGACGACGGCCATGAGGTGGCCGGGAAGTTCGGTGTCGTCGCGCACGACGTTGATCGCGGCCTTCACCGCACCGCAGTCTTCGTGGCCGAGCACGACCACCGTCGCGACGCCGAGGATCTCGACCGCGAACTCGACGGAACCGAGCACCAGCGGGTCGAGCGCGGTGTTGCCGGCGACGCGCACCGCGAAGAGGTCGCCGAGGCCCTCGTCGAAGAGGATCTCGTGTGGCACACGCGAGTCGGAGCAGCCCAGCACCGCGGCATAGGGCCGCTGGCCCTTGGAGAGCGACGCGCGGTGTTCCTGATCGCGACGCGGATGCACGAGGTCACCGCTGACGAAGCGTGCATTCCCTGCGTCGAGCCGCACGAGAGCGGCGTCAGGATCGGGGGCGGGCGCGCGGGAGGGGAGCTGATCAGGCGCGTCGGGCATCGGCGCGAGAGGTTACCCTTACATGCCCTCAGTTCGAGCGAGTGAAGAGATGAACGAGCCTCCGAGTCCCCATGTTGCGTTCGTGGCGAGCGGCCGTTGCGCGCCTGCGCGCGCTGTTGCGCTCGGATCCCGTCGGCGTCCGAGCCGGCTTCGTCGCGCTCCTCATCAGCTCGGGCGGTGACCTCCTCGCCGGGCTGACGCTCGGCGCGATCACCGGCACACTCGAGTCGCTCCCCGGGCTCCTCGTGCTCGTCCCCGCCGCGATCGGGATGCGGGGCAACGTGTTCGGCGCCCTCGGCAGCCGACTCGGCACTGCGATCCACACCGGCACCTTCCGACTCTCGCGCCGCATGGACACCGTGGTGGGCCAGAACCTCGCGGTGTCGATCTCGCTGTCGTTGTCGATCTCGCTCGTGCTCGCGGTGCTCGCCAAGGTGATGTGCGTCGGCTTCGGGCTCGAGAACACGATCTCGATCGCCGACTTCGTGGTGATCTCCGTGATCGGCGGGTTCCTGTCGTCGATCGTGGTGCTCGCCATCACCGTCGGTGTCGCGCAGCTGAGCACGCGGCGCAATTGGGATCTCGACAACGTGTCGTCGCCGATCGTGACCGCGGCGGGCGACATGGTCACGCTGCCCGCGCTCTTCCTCGCGACCTACCTCGTCGGGTTGGCGTGGATCACGCCGATCATCGCGGTGCTGTGTGCCGTCGTCGGGATCGGCGCACTGGTTCGCAGTGTCCGGTCTCGGTACCCGATCCTGCGTCGCATCGCGCGCGAGTCGGTGCCGGTGCTCGTGCTCGCCGGCACCATCGACGTGATCGCGGGCCTCACGATCGAGAAGCGCTTCGAGGCGTTCCTCGTGTACCCGGCGCTGCTCGTGCTCGTGCCGCCCTTCCTCGAGGACTCGGGCGCACTCGGTGGGATCCTCAGCGCGCGCGTGTCGACCAAGCTGCACCTCGGCACGCTCGACCCGCGGCGCTGGCGGCTGCAGGCAGTGGGCGAGGACGTGCTGCTGATCTACATGTACGCGGTGCCGGTGTTCCTGCTCCTCGGGATCACTGCCGACATCGCCTCGGCTGTCGTCGGCCTCGAGAGCCCGGGCTCGCTCGACATGATCGCGGTGTCGATGTTCGCGGGTCTGATCGCAACCACGTTCTCGGTGCTCGTCGGGTTCTACGGCGCGGTCGCGTCGTATCGGCTCGGGCTCGATCCCGACAACCACGCGATCCCGATCGTCACCTCGAGCCTGGACCTGCTCGGCGCGCTCGCACTGATCCTCGCCATCGTCACCTTCGGCCTGACCTGAGCCGCCCTCACCTCACCGCCCAAGGCGGTAACGTTTGGTCCCGCGCGGTCTGGCCAGGAGCACATGCCACCCGACGAACCACCCCGAAATCTCAAGGCCATGTTGTCGGAGGCGAAAGACACCTCCGAGCTGATGGTCGACCTCGCCTATGCCGCGCTGTTCTTCGGCGACTCGGGCATGGCGAAAGAGGTCGAGGAGCTACAGGAGCGCCTCGAGGACCTCGCCCACGCGATGCGTGAGGTGTGCGTGCTCGCGGCGCGCTCGCCCCGCGACGCGTCGGAGATGTCGAGCGTGCTCCACGTGCTCTCCGCCATCGAGCGGATGTCCGACGCCGCCGTCGACATCGCCCGGATCGTCACCAAGAAGCTCGGGATCCCCGCGGCCCTGGTGGCCGACCTCGCCGCCGCCGAGGAGATCTCGCACCGGGTGCGGGTGCGTGACAATTCCGCGCTGGCCGGCCGCACGCTCGCCGACGTGGCGCTGCCCACCGAGGTGGGGATGCGCGTCGTCGCGATCCGTCGGGGCAAGGACTGGGTCATCGATCCCGACGGCGACGAGATGCTGCTGCCCGACGACGTGCTCATCCTGCGCGGCCCCACGGGGGGCATCCTCGAGCTGCGCGAGCTCGCGGGCGCGCCGGAGTGGCGTCCACCGGGCACCGATGACGATCCGGCGGTCATCACCGACCTCGACCGCGCCGTCGACGTGCTCGTCGAGATGAAGAACGTGTCGGAGGTCGCGATCGGCCTGGCGTACTCCGCGCTCCTCTTCAACGACCAGAGCCTCGCGGCGGAGGTGAGCGCGCTCGAAGACCGTCTCGACGAGATGCGCGAGCGCCTCGAGGTGTGGGTGCTGCGCAGCGCGGCCGAGCAGATGGAGCCGAGCGCGCTCCGAGGACTGCTGCACCTCGGCGGCGCGGCCGAGGAGCTCGGCGACGCCGCGCAACAGATGGTGTGGCTGGTCGAGGAAGGCGAGGAGATGCACCCCGTGCTCGCGATCGCGTTCGGCGACAGCGACGAGGTGATCGTCCGGGTGCCGGTGTCACCAGGCTCGCGACTCGATGGCCGCACGCTCAACGAGCTCCAGCTCGAGCTCGAGACCGGGTTCTATCTCCTCGCGATCCGACGCGACCAGCGTTACCTCTACCGGCCACGTGGCCCGGTGCGCCTACACGCGGGCGACGAGCTCATCGCGATCGGCCCTGAGGAAGGTCGTGATCCGCTCGCGAAGCTCGGCGGCTACCGCGTGCTCGAAGACGACGCCACCGGCGAGATCGCGCTCATCCCCTTCTCCAGTGCCCAGGCTTGATCGCGCGGATCCGCCAGCGGCCCTGGATCTCATGGTGACCTGTTGACTGCCGCATCCATGCCCACGTCCAGTGCCGACACCATTCAGCCCGACCGTCCTCTGACTCCGTCAGCCGGACTCACCCGCGACGACGTCGCGGAGCGGGTGGGGAAGGGCCTGGTCAACGACACCGGGGAGCGCACGAGCCGCACCCTCGGCGAGATCATCCGGGCCAACGTGTTCACGCGGTTCAACGCGATCCTCGGGACGATGCTCGCGGTGATCCTCGTGGTCGGACCGATCCAGGACGCCCTGTTCGGTTTCGTGCTCGTCGCCAACGCGCTCATCGGCATCGTGCAAGAGCTCCGGGCCAAGCGCACCCTCGACCAGCTGGCGGTGTTGAACGCGCCGATCGCGCGTGTCGTGCGCGAGGGCACCGTCGCCGAGGTGCCGGTCGAGACGGTTGTGCTCGACGATCTGCTCGAGTTGCGCCTCGGTGACCAGATCCCGTGCGATGGCGTGCTGCGCGATGCCGAGGGGCTCGAGGTCGACGAGTCGTTGCTGACGGGGGAGAGCGACCCGGTCGACAAACGCGTCGACGACGAGGTGCTGTCGGGCAGCTTCGTCGTCGCCGGCAACGGCCGATTCCAGGCCACCCGGGTGGGCGGCGACGCCTACGCACGCAAGATCGCCGCTGAGGCGCGGCGCTTCCAGCTCACCAGTTCGGAGCTGATGGACGGCATCAACCTGATCCTGCGCATCATCACGTGGATCCTGATCCCCGTCTCGGCGCTGTTGTTCTGGCGTCAGATCTCGGATCACCCGCTCGACGAGGCGCTACGCGGCACCGTCGCCGGCGTGGTGGGCATGGTGCCCGAAGGGCTGGTGCTGCTCACGAGCATCGCGTTCGGCGTCGCCGCGCTCACGCTGGCCCGCCGCAAGGTGCTCGTGCAGGAGCTGCCCGCGGTGGAAGGCCTGGCGCGTGTCGACGTCGTGTGCCTCGACAAGACGGGCACGCTCACCGAGGGCGAGATCGTGTTCGACGAGCTGCTCGTGCTTGCTGACCTCCCCGGGGCGACGTCGGGGGCGTCGGCGGTCGACGAGCCGGAGCGCGAGAGGTTGGTGCGTGCCGCCCTGGGCGCGCTCGCGGCCGACGAGCACCCGAACGCGACCTTGGCTGCACTGGCACCGGCCTTTGCGCCGCCCGCGGGTCCGGACGCCGCGGGCTGGACACGTTCGGGACAGGTGCCGTTCTCGTCGGCGCGGAAGTGGAGCGCGGCGTCGTTCGACGGGCACGGGTCGTGGGTGATGGGCGCGCCCGAGATGGTGCTCGATGACGCCTCCTCGGCGGCGCGTCTGCACGCCGACGAGCTCGCTGCGGGCGGGCGACGCGTGCTGGTGCTCGCACACACCGATGCGCCGCTCGACGGAGAGCAACGCCCCCCTGATCTCGTGCCGCTCGCGCTGGTGATGTTCGCGGAGAAGATCAGGCCCGACGCGGCGGCGACGTTGCAGTACTTCCATGAGCAGGGCGTTGCGCTGAAGGTGATCTCGGGCGACAACCCGCGCACGGTCGCCGCGGTGGCGGCCAAGGTCGGGCTGCCTGACGCGAGCGAGGGGTACGACGCGCGTCAGCTCCCCGAGGACCAGGACGAGCTGGCCGAGGTGCTGGAGCACCACGCGGTGTTCGGGCGGGTGTCGCCACAACAGAAGCGCGCCATGGTCGCGGCGCTGCAGTCGAAGGGCCACGTGGTCGCGATGACGGGCGACGGCGTGAACGATGCACTCGCGCTCAAGGACGCCGACATCGGCGTGGCGATGGGTTCGGGCGCGGCGGCGACGCGTGCCGTCGCCCAGCTCGTGTTGCTCGACGGGAAGTTCGCGACGTTGCCCGGCGTGGTCGCCGAGGGCCGGCGGGTGATCGCCAACATCGAGCGGTCGGCCAATCTGTTCGTCACCAAGACCGCCTACGCGGTGATCATCGCCATCGCCATCGTGATCTCGGGGTGGCGCTACCCGTTCCTGCCCCGACACCTCACCGTCGTGAGCATCTTCACGATCGGCGTGCCCGGCTTCTTCCTCGCCCTCGCGCCCAACAACCGGCGTTACATCCCCGGGTTCATCCTGCGGGTCCTGCGCTTCACGATTCCTGCTGGCTCGGTGGCGGCCGCGGCCGCGCTCGTGGCCTACTGGCTGGCGCGCTACGCGAACGACCTGTCGGTCCGGGAGTCGCGCACCACGGCCGCGCTGGTGCTCAGCGCGGTCGGCCTGTGGGTGCTCGTACTGCAGGCCCGGCCGTTCAACTGGTGGAAGACGTTGCTGGTCGTGTCGATGGCGGGTGGGATCGCGATCATCCTGGTGATTCCCGCCCTGCGCGACTTCTACGCGCTCGAGCTCCCGCCGTCGGACATCGGGCTCCAAGCGGCGATCGTCGCGGCCGTGGCGATCGTGCTGCTCGAGGTCGGTTGGCGCTTCAGTCGCGTCGTCGGCTCTCGCCGCGACTTCACCCACGAAGCAGCTACAGCCAGTCCTTCTTCTTGAACCACGTGTAGAGCACGATCGTGAGCAGCAGCATCGAGCCCAGCGCGAACGGGTAGCCGAGCGCCCAGCCGAGCTCGGGCATGTGGCGGAAGTTCATGCCGTAGATCCCTGCGATGAGGGTCGCGCCGAGCAGGATCGCGCCCCACGACGTCATCCGCTTCATCACGTCGTTGGTGCGGTTCGAGACGATCGCGAGCTGCGCTTCGAGCAGGCCGGTGAGAAGGTCACGCTGTGACTCGATCAGGTCGATGATGCGCAGCATGCGGTCGTACAGGTCGCGGAAGTGCACGATCGCCTCGTCTTCGACGTAGGGCACCTCGCGGCGGTCGATCGCGTTGAGGACCTCCCGCATGGGTGCCGCGGCGCGTCGGAAGTCCTGGAGGGAGCGTCGGAGCGCGAACGCTTCGCGAGGGATCCCGGTCTCGGACGGATCGTCGAACACGATCCCCTCGACGTAGTCGAGACAGTCGTCGATCGAATCGGTCACGTCGAAGTAGCGGTCGATCACCGTGTCGAGCAGCGCCCAGAGCAGGAGGCCCTCGTCGGTGGTGCCGTGTTCGGCCCGCTGGACCTCGAAGCGATGCGCGACGAGCCCGAGATCGACCGGTCGCCCACCCTCCGTCGGATGGCGGACGGTGAGCAGCCAGCCCGGGCCGATCACCACGTCGATCTCGCGGCTCTCGAGGACGTTGTCGCGCATCTCGCAGTCGTGGACCGCAACGTGGAAGCACTTGCCGTAGCGAAGGAGCTTGGTGCGCTCGTACGGGTTGGTGAAGGCCTCCACCACGCTGGCCGGCATGCGGAGTTGGGTGTGCAACAGCTCGCGCTCGTCGTCGGTGACGGCCTCGGCGTCGATCCACACCAACGCGCGCTCTTCGTTCAATGCGCCGGCGAGATCGGCCGGTTCGACGTCGGTACGTTCCTTGTCGTCAGTCGTGTAGCGCCAGGCGCGGATCATGGCGTGAGCGTACGCACGCCAGGGGTCGCGGCCGGGGAGCATCTAGCATCCGGCCCGATGACCGCCTTCCTCAGCGCCGACTGGTTTGCCGCGCTCCACGGCGAAGGCGTCGAGCTCGACGACTGCACGATCGAGGTCACGGTGCTCGGCGCGCCGGACGGCGACGTCAAGTGGCACGTGGAGGTGAGCGGGGGTCGCGTCGTCGCCGCCGCGGGTGCCCGGCCCGACGCCGACATCGTGGTGACCTTGCCCTACGACGACACGGTCGCGGTGGCGCGCGGTGAGCTCGCAGCGAGCGTCGCGTTCATGCGGGGACGGATGAAGACCGCCGGCGATCCGGGTCGACTCCTCGACGTGCTCGCCGCAACGGCGCGACCCGAGTACGACACCGCACGCGCGGCGCTGGCCGCGGCGACCGAATTCTGACTCAGCCCCGGCGCTGCAGGTCGCGCAGGTCGCGCCAGTTCACGAGGGTGGCGCCGGCGCGCGCCAGCAGGTCGCGGAGCGAAGGATCCCGACTCAGGTAGGCGTGGTCCTCGACCCGGCCCGCCCAGTCGGGCGTGGCGGCGCGCAGTTCGTCGGTGTCGACGGCCGGGTGCAGGCAGAGCTCGGTGACACCGGCACCGAGCTCGAACAGCTCACGCTCGACGCGACGTTGGGCGCCAGGCTCGCACCGAACGACGCGGTCCGGGAACACCGCGCCCTCCTCCGCTGCCAGCCGTCGGAACGGGAAGCCGGCGATGCGTTCCGCTTCGGCGTCGCCGAGTCGCATCGGGAGGCCGAACTCCACCGCGAGCTCGAGGTACACGTCGAAGAAGTCGGGGCGCAGCTCGAGCGTGCCGAGGTGGCTGTTCAGGTGCGTGATGTCGAAGCCCCAGACGATGCCGCGCTCGATCTGGGTCCGACACTCCCGTCGCACCTCGTCGAGGTCGGCGTGGTCCCACGCGTCCTCGACGGTGCGGGGAAAGCCGCCGTCGCCGTCGAGGAGGCTCGGCGCGTTCGTGATCGGACGCCAGCGGTAGGTGTCGAGCTCGGCGTTGAGCGTGAGGTTGATCCCGACGTCTTCGCCCCGATAGCGGGCGGCGGCGTCACGGGACCAGGCGCACGGCACCATGAGCGACGCGCTGGTGGCCGCGCCGTCGCGCAGCGATTCGTAGACGGCGACGTTGGCCGAGGCGGTGAAGCCGAGATCGTCGCACGTGATGATCAGCAGCCGGGCGTCGGGGGCGTGTCCGAGCCGTTCCGCGAGAGTTGCCATCCGGGTGGAGGTTAGGGTGCCCCGATGCGCCTCGTCGCCCTCGCGCTCGTCGTGGCGTGCTGCGCGGGGGCGTGCAGCGGCGGTGCTGACGAGGGCGCGACGCCGACCACCACGACCAGTGCTTCGAGCACGCCGGCACCGGATCCGACGTGCACGCAGTTCCGCGGCACCGACGGCCCGCTCGCGACGAGCGGCGACCGACCCGAAGCCCTGCTGGTCGATGCATACGTGGAACAAGTGGGATGCCTCGACCGGGTCACCTACGAGTTCGAGAGCTTGGGCGACGGCACGCCGCCCGGGTACACGGTCGGGTACCGCGATCTGGAGCAGGAGCCGTTGCTCGACGCGGCGGGTGCGCGCATCTCGCTCCCCGCGTCCACCGCGCTCGTGGTGACCTTCGCACCGGCGCGCAGCACCGACCCGCGAGCTCCCGAGGCGCCCGCCACGTACAAGGGCAACCTGCGGCTGTCGTACGGCGAGACCCACCACATCGATGTCGTGCAGAAGCTCGACGACGTGAACGGCACCGTCGTGTGGGTGATCGGGCTCGACAGCCCCCGACCGTTCACGGTCGACTCCGCGACCGCTCCGACACGGGTGAGCGTCTACATCGGGTGAGCGAATCGAGCGGGACGCTTCGCGTCATCGGCAGTCGAGCACGACCTTGCCGAACACCTCGTCGGCGGCCAACAGCTCGTACGCGTCGTGGGCATCCCCGAGCGGCACGACGCCGGCGACGACCGGTTCGACCCGGCCTGCAGCGAGCATCGGCACCACGTCGCGCACGAACGCCGCGGTCGCCGCGGCTTTCTCGTCGACACTGCGGGGTCGGAGCACGGTGCCCTGGATGCGCAGTCGCTTCACCATGATCTGGCCGATCTCGACCTCGGCGCGCGCTCCGGCGAGGTTGCCGATCTGCACGATGCGGCCGTGGACGGCTGCCGCGCGCACCTCGGCGGTGAGGTAGGCGCCGCCGACGAGGTCGAGCGCGACGTCGATCGGGCCCGCGACGTCGGTGAGCTGCGTCGCGAACTCGACCGGCTCGAGCTCGCGGGGCGCGAGCAACCCGTGGTCGAGCCCGAGCTCGCGGCTGCGGTCCAGCTTGTCGGCGGTCCGCGCACTGCCCACCGTGGTCAACCCGAGTGCCTTCGCCAGTTGGAGCGCGGCGGTGCCGACCCCGGAGCCGATCGCCGGCACGAACATGGTCTCGCCCGGTTGCGCCGCGCAGATCGTCACGAGCGCGTCGTGTGCGGTGAGGAAGACCTCGGGCACCGCGCCGGCGGTGACCAGGTCGAGGCGCTCGGGCACCACGGCACACTGGCCGACCGGCACCGCGAGGAGCTCGGCGTGTGCGCCACCCCCCACGACACCGAACACACGGCTTCCGATCGCGGGCGACTCGTTGCCCGGGTGCTCCTGCGCCGCCGCGGGACCTTGGGCGACGACCTCGCCGGCGAACTCGAGCCCGGGGATGTCGGGCGGCGATCCGGGCGGAGCCGGATAGCGACCGGCGCGCTGCGCGAGGTCGGCCCGGTTCAGTCCCGCACCCTGGATTCGCACGAGGACCTCGCCCGGGCCGGGCTCAGGATCGGGACGGACCGCGACTTCGACCCGACCATCAGTGACGACCAGCGCGCGCATGTCACTACTCTTCCTCATGTGGCATTGGCGGCGCTCACCGTCATCGACGACGACGGCGAGAAGGTCGTGCTCGACGACGACGAGGCGGCAACGCTCCTGGCCCTCACCAGCGGACTCGAGCCCGCCACGGTGTCGGCGTGCCCATCGTGTCGCAGCCGCATCGTGGCCGCCGTCGCGCTGGTCGACCTGCTCACCGACGCGCCGCCGGTTGCTCGTGCGCGCGAGCTCATCGAGCTGGCCGACGACGCGCCGACGCTGCACCTCTACGTGCGCGACCTCCGCGCGCGGTGCGACCACCGCGGCTGGCGTGATCCTGGCTTCGAAGAGTGGGCCGAGGTGATGGCCGACCTCGTCGACGAGCGGGGCGTGGCCCGCTGAGCGTCAGCGAGGGATGCGCGGGCGCTTGAACTCGTTGAGCTCGCCCCACTGGAGCAGCTCGAGCATGCGCTCGAGGTCGGCGACGTCGCCCCGCTTCATGAAGCGAACGAACGCGGCCTGCTCACCTTCCATGTAGGTGGGCACGCCGAACACGCCGTAGCGCTCGACGCACTCGGTGTGCTCGGCCGCCAACACCTTGAGGGGCCGGCCACTCCACGCCTCCTCGGCCACCGCGTCGGGGTCGAGTCCCGCCGAGGCCACCGCGTCGCGCAGTACCGGCTCCTCGTTGAGTTTGAGACCCTGTTCGTGGCGGGCGGCGAACAGCGCGAGGTGAGCGTCGAAGAACTGGTCGGGGAAGGTGTCGCGCACCGCGATGCCGTACAGCAGCGCGAGCACGCCCGAGCCCCAGTCGGCCGGGTCGACGTCCCACGCGTCGGGCGCGCCCTCCTCGACGTGGACCTGGTCGAGCGAGAAGGGCACGAAGCGGAACTCGACATCGGAGCCGCCACGGATCGCGTTCACGGTGGCGAGGTTGCCGTTGTAGGCGAAGGGGCAGCGGTAGTCGAACGTGACAGCGACGGTACGAGCCACAGTGAACCTCGGTTCTGACGGGGCGGCGCAGATGCTTGCGCCCACAAGGACACCCTACTCACGCGCCCGGGAATCGCTTCGCGGCCTACTGGAGGGGCAGCACGCGGCGTGCGACCAGGCCCAGGGCGACGCCGAGCGCGGCGCCCGCGACGATGTCCGACGTGTGGTGCATGCGCACGTACACCCGGCTCGACGCGACCGCGGCCGCGAGCACGAAGTAGGCGGGCGCGAGCGGCGAGTCGGCGAGCAACACCGCGGCGGTGAACGCCGACGCCGCGTGTCCCGACGGGAACGAGCTGGTGACCGGTCGGTGCATCCCGTACGGGAGCGGATCGTCGGGTGCGTCGAGGACCGGGCGCACCCGACGGAAGCACAGCTTGATCGGCCCGTTGGTGAGCGCCGACTCCACACCCATCGACACGCCGAGCCGGAGCCCGAGCCCGGGATCGCCACGGCGCGCTGCGGTGAGGGAGCCGATCCCGAGCCAGATCAGGCCATGGTCGGCGGCCGACGAGAGCCCGTAGAAGATCGGGTCGAGGGCAGGACTCCGCACGCGTTCGACCCACTCGTCGATCGCGACGTCGAGCGCGTGGACCCGCTTCACGAAGCGCTTCAGTCTGCGGTCACCCGGCATCGCAGCAGCGTACGACGCCTCCGGGGTCGCTTCGACGGTCGGTAGTGGCTCAGTGTGGCGTTGCTTGGTTCAGCACTCGCCGTCCTCATGCGGAGGGCCATGGTGTTCGGCGCTGCTGGCTGATTTCTGCTCACCCGCAGGGAGATGCAGCGGTGGCCACCCCAGCCGGCGCTGACGTTGTAGGACGCTTCAAAGGCTCCGTCACGAACGAAGCCTCCCTGGAAGAACTCGGCGTCGTCCGGTTGGGGCAAGAGGGCGTACGCCTCGTCGAAGTTCCCGGTGCTGTTCGCGGCAGTGATCGCCTGCGAGTAACGATGCT
>JBEVIU010000056.1:0-7891 GCA_040510575.1 Acidimicrobiia bacterium
TCGTCCGATGCTGCACTCGGCGCGCTCACGATCGCCGATGTGGCGCACGCGGCGAACACACCGATCGAGCAGGTCGCGCGGGTGCACTTCGCACTCGCCGGCAGGCTCGAGCTCGACTGGTTGCGCGATCGCATCGCGGGACTGCCGCGCGCGGACCGCTGGCAAACCGAAGCGCGCGCCGCGTTGCGCGACGACCTCGCCGACTGCCACCGCGCGCTCACCGAGTCGGTGCTGGCCACGAACCGCGACCCGGCCGCGGCGTCAGGCCCACCGCTCCGCGACACCCCGATCAACGGGGGCTGGTTCGAGGCGCGTGCAGCCGAGCTGGCGCGCTACGAGCGGGTGCTCGAGGAGATCAGGACGAGCGGCGTGTACGGCCTCGCGCAACTCACCGCGGCGCGTCGCGCGCTGCGCGACCTCACCGCGAACGGCGAACCCGACCCACGACCGATCTGACCCGGTGCGCGGAGATCGCCGCCCGAGCCGCGTTGGCGCCGCACGCGCCGTGCACCCCGCCGCCAGGGTGCGCCGACGCCGACGCGAGGAACAGCCCTCGGATCGGTGTCTCCGCGCGACCCAGCCCCGGCACCGGCCGGAACACGAGCTGCTGCGAGAACGCCATGGTGCCGCCGCCGAGCGCGCCACCCACGAGGTTGGCGTCGCGGGACTCGAGCGAGGGAGGCGTCAGCACGTGGCGAGCAGTCACGAGGGCGCGGAAGCCGGGAGCCAGGGCCTCGATCTCGCCTTCGATCCGCGTCGCGAACGCGTCGGTCTCCGCGGCGTCCCAGCGCCCGGTGAGCGCGGGCTCGCCCGGTTGGGTGCCCGCATCACCGCGCGGCACCTGCGGCACGTGGGTGTACGCCCACACCGTCTCCGTGCCGGGGGGTGAGCGGGTGGGGTCGGCCTTGTTCATCTGACCGACCAGCACGAACGGCCGGGCCGGGATGTAGCCGTCGGCAAGCTGCGAGCCGTACCGCGTGGCCGCCTCGATCGACGTGGACACGTGCACGGTGCCGGCGCGTCGGGCCGCCTCCGCACGCCACGGGATCGGTCCCGACAACGCCCAGTCGATCTTGAACGTGCCGTGGTCGTACTGGAACCGGTCGAGCGCGCGCACGAACGACGGCTTGAGGTGCTCCTCGCCCACGAGGTGTCGATAGAGCGCCGGCGCGCCGACGTCCGCGACCACCGCGCGGCGTGCGTCGACGGTGGAGCCGTCGGCGAGCGTGACTGCGACCGCGCGCCGGTCGCGCACCTCGATGTCGACGACCGGGGCATTGCACGTGACGGTGCCGCCGCGTGCGACGAGGCGACGCACGAGCGCGTCGGTGAGCCGCCCTGCACCGCCTTCGGGCACGGGGAAGCCGTGTTGTTGCCCCAAGCAGGTGAGGATCCATCCCAGGAACCCGCTCGGCGCGGTGTCGATGCCGAGGTCGCTGTGCAGCGCGTTGCCGGCCAGGAGCAGGGCGGCGCCCTCGCCCCGGAATCGCTCGTTTGCGAGCCGGCGGAGCGTCAGGACCGACGTGCGCGCGAACTCCGTGAGCCCGACCGGCCCGAGTGTGAGGGCGAGGCGGGTCGCGGCGCGCACCGGCGGCATCGGTGACGTCATCGCGCCGAGCAGCGGGTCCGCGATGCGCTCGTATTCGGCGTAGACGTCGCGCCACGCGTCGCCGTCGCCGTGCGCGTACTCGTCGAGCGACTGCGCGGTCTCGCCGATCGTGGTCGAGAGCACCGCACAACGGTCGTCGGCAGTGGGATGCGCGAGCACGAGTGGCGCGCGACGCCATCGGAGCCCGTACGACTCGAGGTCGAGGGCTTGCATCACGGGCGACGCGACACCGAGGGGATAGAAGGCGCTGAACACGTCGTGGACGAACCCCGGGTGGGTGAGCTCGGCGCTGCGCACTGCGCCACCGGGGTCGGGTTGCGCTTCGAAGACCGCGACGCGCCATCCCGCGTCGGCGAGCAGGTTGGCGGCGACGAGGCCGTTGGGCCCTGCCCCGATCACGACAGCGTCGGCCGCGTCCACGCGCCGAAGGTAGTGCCGACGGTCGTAGAGGTGCTGCGGCACCTGGGGCGTCGCCGCATTCCGTGCCCGTTCCGTGACAAGTGGGTGACGGCAGCGTTCCCTGGGTGAAACCGGTCGATACCCGGTGATCTCGCGTGCCCCGCTTGGGAGACCCGCCCCTTCCCCGCCTACCGTTCTCGGCGAGGAGTTGCACCCGTGTAATCCGGCCGGGCAGCCAGCACCTCGATTCGTTTCCAAACCCCAACCTCCTCGGCGCGCGCGCCCAGGACCGGAAAGGACACTCCATGATCCGCAGACGGCTGTTGCTTCTTGCAGCACCGCTCTGTGTCGTCGTGGTGGCCGCGAGCGTTGCGTTCGCGTCGACCCCCGACACCGAGCACTCGATCGATTCGAAACTCGACCATCCGCATGCGGAGCGGCCTGTCGCCGCTTCCAACCGACTCGACGGAGTCCTCGGCTCTCTCCTCACGCCGGGCAACCTCCGTGCAACACTGCAATCCAGGGCTGACTTCGAGGTTGCGCTTGCGCAGCGGGTGTTCGTCGACACCCTCGCCGCAGCGGTGGCCGCCGAAGAGCAAGCTGCCGCCGAAGCAGCGTTCGCTGCCGCAGCCGCAGCAGCCGAAGCAGCCATCCCCGCGCCGCGGTACCAGTCCGGCGGCGGTGGCGGCGGTGCCGGTGGCTCCCTCGCCTGCATCCGTGCCCACGAGAGCGACTCGGCCGGTGGTTACCAGGCCGTGTCCCCGGGTGGCACGTACCGCGGGGCGTACCAGTTCCTCCAGAGCACCTGGAACAGCTCGGCCGCGGCGGCCGGACGTGGTGACCTCGTCGGGGTCGACCCGGCGACCGTGTCGCCCGCCGACCAGGACGCGATCGCGTCCTACCTCTACTCGCAAGCCGGCTCCCAGCCGTGGGGTGGTGGCTGCTAGTTCGCCTGCTCCACTCGCTCGCTCACTGGCGGGGCCGGGGAGACCCGGTCCCGCCAGTTTCAATTCGCTCGCTCACTGGCGCGTCCGGGGAGATTCGGTCGCGCTGGCCGTTCGCTCCCGCGGCCCTACGCTCATTCTTCGCTTCGGGCCTCGATTTCTACGCCGGTAGCTTGGAAGCTCCATGGCGTCCGATCCCCTCTTCCAGCCGGCACCTGACGCGGCATCGGATCTCGCGTTCGGCGCGTTCAGCGACCACGGTCCGTGGGTCCTCGAGCCCGATGCGATCCCGTGGCAGTGGGAGATCGATCGGCTCCGTCGTGGCACCGAGCAAGAGGTGCCCCGCATGCTCTCGCCGCGCGTGTCATTGCGCCCGGTCGTGCGGTTGGTCCGCACTGTCGTGGCCATCGGCGGCGCGGTCCTCGGCTGGCTCCTCGTCGAGTACCGGCGCCCGAGCTCCCGGGCCGGCATCTCTCGGCGCCTGCGCAAAGCGTTCGAGCGCCTCGGCTCCAGCTACGTGAAGCTGGGCCAGATCATCTCGGGCGGCGAAGGCCTGTTCCCCGACGAGCTGGTCAACGAGTTCAAGCTCCTGCGCGACCGCGTGGCGCCCGATCCGTTCGACGAGGTGCGCGCCGTGATCGAGGTCGATCTCGGCGGTTCCATCGAGTCGCTGTTCTCGGAGTTCGACGAGGTCCCGATCGCGGCCGCGTCGATCGCCCAGGTGCACGCAGCGCGCCTGCGCACCGGTGAAGAGGTCGTGGTGAAGGTCCAGCGGCCCCAGGTCGCGCAGCTCTTCCGCGACGACATCGCCGCGCTCTCCTGGCTCGCTCCCCAGCTGGTGGGTCGCATCCCGGTCACCGCCCTCGCCAACCCGCCCGCGCTCGTCGAGCTGTTCGCGGAGACCGTCATCGAGGAGCTCGACTTCCGGCTCGAAGCCCAGAACATGCTCGACATCGCAAGCGTGCTCGCGCGCACGGAGCAGCGCGGGATCATCGTGCCGCGGCCGCACCCGACGATGGTCACGCGTCGTGTGTTGGTGATGGAGCGATTGCGCGGCTTCGCGTTCGAGGACGCGGAAGCGATGCACGCGGCCGGGATCGACACGCATGCGTTGTTGCAGGCCGGCCTGATCGCGTCACTCGAAGGCGCGCTGATCTATGGCGTGTTCCACGGCGACCTGCACGGCGGCAATCTCGTCGTACAGCCCGACGGCCGTACCGCGCTGTTCGACTTCGGCATCACCGGACGCCTCGACGAGAAGCAACGCCTCGCGTTCCTACGCCTGCTCGTGCTCGGCACCACCGGCGATCAGCGCGGGCAGCTCGTCGCGCTGCGCGACCTCGGCGCGTTCCCGCCCGACGTCGACATCGACGCGGTGATGGTGGACCTCGACCTCGAAGGCCCGGTGAAGGACCCCGCGAACATGTCGGCCGACCAGCTCGTCGCCGAGATGCGTGAGATCACCAAGAAGCTGCTCGGCTACGGGGCGCGCGCGCCGAAGGAGCTGATGCTCTTCGTGCGCAACATGATGTTCTTGAACAGCGCGACCGCGGTGCTCGCACCCGATCTCGACATGTTGCAGCAGATGATGGCGATCTACATGTACTTCGCGCAGACCCACGGCGACCAGATCATGCGCGAGGTCGGCGTGGACGCCGCATTCGCCAACCCCGATCCCGACGCCATCAAGGCTGCATTCATGGTCGACTCCGACGTGGAGTCGCTCACGTACCGCGACATGCAGCAACGGCGCGACGACGTACGCCGCAAGCTTGCCGACGAGCGCCAGCGCCGGGCGCGCAGCCGGCCCTGGCGGCGGGCCCAGTAGTCGGAGCCGAGCGATGCCCGAGCTGCCGCAGATGCAGGCGTTGGCCGAGCGCCTCGACGCAGAGCTCCGGGGCGCAGTGCTCGAATCAGCCGAGCCCCTCGGTTTCTCGTCGCTCAAGACCGTGGTGCCGGCTCCCGACGACCTGATCGGGCTCGAGGTGCGCGGCGTCGGCCGTCGGGCGAAGTACCTCGTGTTCGACTTCGGCACCGACGCGCCGCACCTGCTCGTGCACCTCTCGCAGGCGGGGCGCCTCGACGTGGAGCGCCCGGCGAAGAAGACGCGCGCCAAAGGGTCGGTGGCGCGGTTGCGGTTCCGCGATCCCGACGGCGAAGAGGTCGCGTTCCTGGTGCGTGAGTACGGCCACGAGCGCAAGGCTGCGTGGTGGGTGCTCGCGCCCGGCGACGATGGCCCGCTGGAGCGCCTGGGCCCCGAGCCCGACTCCGACGAGTTCGCCGAGTTCGTGTCGCACGGCACCGACAAGCGGCGCGTGCACACGATCCTGCGCGACCAGCGCACGGTGTCGGGCGTCGGTCGCGGCTATGCCGACGACGCACTGTGGCGAGCGCAGCTGTCTCCCTACGCGTCGCTCGCGTCACTGACGGACGAGCAGCGCGCTGCGTTGCTCGATGCAGTGCGTGGCGTGCTCGCGGCCGGTCTCGATCTCGAACGCAAGCGCACCGGCGGACTCTCCCAGCCCAAGCTGGGCGAGCACTTCGAGGTGCACGCTCGCTACGGCACACCGTGCCCGCGCTGCGGTGACGGCATGCGACGGGTGAGCTACGAGAGCCACGAGGTCACGTACTGCCCGACGTGCCAGACCGGCGGCAAGGTCCTCGCCGACCGCCGCATGTCCCGCCTCGTCAAATAAACAAGACGCTGCTACCAGCCGCGGGAGCCGGGGGCGCCTTTGAACGGGCCGACGACGGTGCTCGTGATCCATCCGCCGTAGAAGCCACCGGGTTGAGGCGTGACGATCTCACCGTCGACGGTGCACTCGTCGACCCGGCTGGCGTAGAACGCGACGTGGCCGCGGATGGGTTCGAAGGCCGGGCTCGGCTCGTCGTAGCCCCACGCTGCTTCGTGCACGACCGCGCCGCCGCCCCGCACGGTGAAGTAGTGCGCACGTCCCTTCCACTCGCAGAACGATGCCCCCTTGGCGCGCTCGAGCGCGCCCTCGACCACGTCGTCGGGTGGGAAGTAGTAGTTCGGCGGATGACTCGTCTCGAGCACCCGGTACCCGTGCGTGGTGTCGGCGATCGTCACGCCGCCGAGCACGACGGTGAGGCGAGCGCTGACCGGCTCGAGTACGGGCGGTCGTGGGTATTCCCACGCCGACTCCTGCCCGGGGCCTGGAACCTCGGGCGTCGGTCGAGTGCTGAACACGCCCCCGAGACTACGAGGGTCAGTGGTGGATGGGTCCGGTGTCGACCACTTCGAAGGCGGAGCCGGGCACCGTCTTCAGTTGGTTGAGGTCGTCGTCGTTCCAGCGGGTGTCCTGCGCGCCGGTGATGAACCAGTTGCTGCCGTTGTCGGCCACGATCATCCCGTACTTCTTCAGGGCGTCGAGGATGACCCGCGACTGCCCGGTGAAGCGTGATGTGTCGAAGCTCGCCTTCAGCCGGAAGCGAAGGCCCATCGGCGGTCGGTTCGGATCGGTGCTCGACGACGCGAAGTGCGTCGCGGGGTCGATGTAGCCGCGTTGGCTCTGCGAGATCGTGAACCGCAGCGCGTGGTCGATGTGACCGCGCGCCACCTCGTCGTAGCGCACGAGCCCGGCGAAGATCGGCAGGCCCGCGGCGTCGGCCGACGTCCAGCCGTCGGGCCGCAGCGCGTTCGAGGTCAGGTCGAAGACGGCGCCGGAGCTCGCGTTCCACCCTCCCGCTCCGGCTGACGCCGCGAACAGCTCGTAGAGCTTGCAGTGGTCGCGATCGACCGCGAGCACGTGGCGGTCGCTGCCGCCTTCGACGGGCGCGTCGAGCGGGATCGGATACGGACCGGGATCGCTCTCGTCGCCGTAGTCGACGAAGTTGATCGGGGCGAGCGGCTGCGTGCCGGACACCGTGATGTAGGGGATGCCGTACTCGCCGCCACCGCCGAAGTCGGCGTGGAGGTTCTTGTTCGCGCTGCTCGCGAGCACGGTGTTGACGTAGTTGGCCGAGTTCGGGTGCAACGGCAGCGCCGAGACGTCGCGGTTCCACGCATTGTCCGACGGGAACACGCTGCAGGTCCCGAGCGAGCCGTTCTGCTCCCACGCCGCGTCGGCCGGTCCGGGCGTGGGATCAGGCCCGGGCGTGGGAACCGGAGCGGGTGCGGGCGCCGACGACTCAGGCGCGGGTGCTTCGGGTGCAGGCGGGGGAGGGTCACATGCCGCGAGCGCCACGACCGCGACCGCGCCCAGGCCGATCCATCCGATGGCGCGCCGCACAGGTGTCACTCCCTGCCCATCGGCATCTCGCCCGCGAAAACTTGAACGGGCAAGACCGGAACCGAGGCGCACGTACGATGCGGGCGATGCCGTTCGCGTCGATCCCGAGCCCGTCGAGCGCCAACGTCGGCCCGTTCCACATGTACGGGATCCTGCTCGCGCTCGGGGTGCTCGTCGCGTGCTACGTCGCCGAGCGCCGCTGGCGCAGCCGCGGCTATCCGGCGGGTGCCCTCTACGACATCGTCTTCTGGGTCGTGGTGTGGGGCGTGATCGGCGCCCGCCTCTACCACGTGATCACCGACTACCAGCTCTTCGAGGACGACCCGTGGCGCGCGTTCCAGATCTGGCGCGGCGGTCTCTCGATCTGGGGCGGCGTCGCCGCCGGTGCGATCGCCGTGATCGTCATCACCAAGCGGCGTCACATGCCGACGCTGGTGGTGATGGACTGCATGGCCGTCGGCGTGGTGCTCGCGCAGGCCATCGGCCGTTGGGGCAACTACTTCAACCAGGAGCTGTTCGGGAAGCCGACCGACCTGCCCTGGGGGCTCGAGATCTCCCTCGCACACCGCCCGATCGGGTACTCGCAGTACACGACGTTTCATCCGACGTTTCTCTACGAATCGCTCGCCTGCCTCGCGATCGCCGGCGTCCTGGTCCTCGCAGAGCGCAACGCGCACCTGAAGCAG
>JBEVIU010000057.1:0-15621 GCA_040510575.1 Acidimicrobiia bacterium
CCCTCGGTGTCTTCGTCGGCGCACACGACCGCGCCGGCCCACCCGTCGGTCGGTTCGGCTTGCGTGGCCACCGACGAGTTGGCGACTGCCTTCCACTGATACCCCGCGAGGTCGAGCGTCTGCGCGAGCAGCGGCGGTGGCGGGTCGGGGAAGACCAACAGCGGTTCGCCGCTCACAGCGATCCCAGGTACCGGTCGAGCTCCCACGGCGAGACGTGCGTCTTGTACTCGCGCCACTCGGCTCGCTTGTTGCGGATGAAGTACTCGAACACGTGCTCACCCAGTGCCTCGGCCACGAGCTCTGAGTCTTCCATGACCGAGATGGCCTCGGTGAGGTTCTGGGGAAGTGAGCCGATGCCCTCGGCGGCGCGCTCCTCGGGCGTCATCTCGTAGATGTTGTTCGTGGTCTCGGGCGGGAGCTCGTAGCCCTCCTCGACCCCCTTGAGACCGGCCGCCAGCATCACCGAGAACGCCAGGTACGGGTTGCATGCAGGGTCGGGCGAGCGGAACTCGATGCGTGTCGAGCTCTCCTTGCCCTTCTTCGGCGTCGGCACACGCACCAGCGCCGACTCGTTGTTGCGGGCCCAGCACACGTACACCGGTGCTTCATAGCCCTCGATGAGCCGCTTGTACGAGTTGACGGTCTGGTTCGTGATCGCGGTGATCTCTCGCGCGTGACGCAGGAGACCGGCGATGAAGTGCTTGCCGACGCTCGACAGGCCGTGCTCGTCGCCCGGGTCGTGGAACGCGTTGACGTCACCCTCGAACAACGACAGGTGCGTGTGCATCCCAGACCCGAACGAACCCTCGATCGGCTTCGGCATGAACGTCGCGTACACGCCGAGGTCGGCGGCAACCTGCTTGACGACTGTGCGGAACGTCATCACGTTGTCGGCCATCGACAGCGCGTCGGTGTGACGCAGGTCGATCTCGTGCTGGCTCGGGCCCAGCTCGTGGAAGCTGTACTCGACCGGAATGCCCATCGCCTCGAGCGTGACGATCGTCTGTCGGCGCAGCTCGCTCACCATGTCGAGCTGGGAGATGTCGAAGAAGCCGGCGTTGTCGAGCGGCTTCGGCTCGTGCTCCGACTCGAAGATGAAGAACTCCATCTCCGGGGCCGGGTAGAAGGTGAAGCCCTTGTCGCGGGCGCGTTCGAGGTTGCGCTTGAGCACGTGGCGGGGGTCGCCCTCGAAGGGCTCGTCGGACAGGGTGCGGATGTCGCAGAACATGCGGGCGACCGGCGCGTCCTCGCCGCGCCACGGCACGATCTCGAACGTGTTGGGGTCCGGCATCGCGAGCATGTCGGATTCCTGCACGCGGCTGTAGCCCTGGATGGCCGAGCCGTCGAACGTCATGCCTTCCTCGAGCGCGGTCTCGAGCTCGGCAGGCGTGATCGCGAACCCCTTCAAACCGCCCAGCACGTCGGTGAACCAGAGCCGCACGAAGCGCACCCCGCGCTCCTCCACGGTCCGCAGGACGTAGTCGAGCTGTTGCTGCATCGGGTCCCCCGTAGTGGGTCGACGTCGGGCCGCCTCAGCGCCAGTCTGCGACGGCGCCTCGCGGTGTGGCCTCGCAATTGTGGCACCCGGTACCGGCGATGCCTCCTGCCCGGAGGGGGCCGTTCACGGACCGTTCACATTTGGGCAACGAGTGAGAAACTGCCTTCCTCGAAGCTGGCGAGCGCCGATCCTCGGACCATCAGGTCCAGTCCGTATCGTCCTGGGGTCGCCGACATCGACGAGGCAACGATCCGACCCGGTGGGTCGCACAGACAGGAGCACGCAGTGGCGTACAAGGCGGAGTACATCTGGATCGACGGCACCGAGCCGACGGCACGGCTCCGGTCGAAGACCAAGATCCTCGAGGACGGCAAGGACCTCCCGATCTGGGGTTTCGACGGCTCGAGCACGAACCAGGCGCCGGGGAGCAACTCCGACTGCGTGCTGCAGCCTGTCGCCACCTTCGCCGACCCGATCCGCGGTGGTGACGACGTCCTCGTGATGTGCGAGGTGCTGCTGCCCGACATGACGCCGCACGTGACCAACACGCGCGCGCTGCTGCGCCCGGTGGCGGAGAACTTCGACGGTCAGGAGCCGCTGTTCGGCATCGAGCAGGAGTACACGTTCTTCAAGGACGGCCGTCCGTACGGGTTCCCGCCGAACGGCTACCCCGCGCCGCAGGAGTTCTACTACTGCGGTGTCGGCGCCGATGAGGTGTTCGGTCGTGACGTGGTCGAAGCGCACCTCGAGGCGTGCCTCGAGGCCGGTCTCGGCATCTCGGGCATCAACGCCGAGGTCATGCCCGGCCAGTGGGAGTTCCAAGTCGGGCCGCTCTCGCCGCTCGACGTGTCGGACCAGCTCTGGATGGCCCGGTGGCTGCTCTACCGCGTTGCCGAGGACTTCGGCGTGACCGCGACGCTCGACCCGAAGCCGGTGAAGGGCGACTGGAACGGCGCCGGCGCGCACACGAACTTCTCGACCAACGCGATGCGCGAGAACTACGACGCGATCATCGCCGCGTGCGAGGCGCTCGGCACCCAGGCGCAGGAGCACGTGAAGCACTACGGCGCGGAGATCGAGCACCGGCTCACCGGCAGTCACGAGACCGCCCCGTGGTCGGAGTTCAGCTACGGCGTGTCGAACCGCGGCGCGTCGGTGCGCATCCCCTGGCAGGTCGAGATCGACAAGAAGGGCTACATCGAGGACCGGCGTCCGAACGCCAACATGGACCCGTACGTGGTCACTCGCCTCATCACGCAGACCTGTTGCTCCGCACTGGCCGACTGACGTCGGCTCGCTCGACGCTTGACGGGCCCCCGGCCGCTGGGAATAGCGTGACCGCCCAGCGGCCGGGCGTTCGTTGCCTCGAGGCTGCGTACGCAGAGCGAGGAGGGGTTCGTGGCAACTCCGAGTGACGTGCTCAGGACGTTGCAGGACGAGGGTGTCGAGGTCGTCGACATCCGCTTCTGCGACCTCCCCGGGCTGATGCAGCACTTCTCGATCCCGGCGCACGAGCTCACGGAGGACGTCTTCGACGAAGGCCTCGGCTTCGACGGCTCGTCGATCCGCGGGTTCCAGGAGATCCAGGAGTCGGACATGCTCCTGATCCCGGATCCCGACACCGCGGTGCTCGACCCGTTCCGCACGCACAAGACGCTGAACATCAACTGCTTCGTGCAGGACCCGGTCACCGGCGAGCCGTACTCGCGCGACCCGCGCTACATCGCGAAGAAGGCGGAGGACTACCTCCGCGGCACGGGCATCGCCGACACCGCGTACTTCGGGCCCGAAGCCGAGTTCTACATCTTCGACTCCGCGCGCTTCGACCAGAACCAGTACTCCGGCTACTACATCCTCGACTCGATCGAAGGCGTGTGGAACTCGGGGCGCGAGAAGGAGCTCGACGGTTCCCCGAACCTCGGCTACAAGATCCGGTACAAGGAGGGGTACTTCCCGACCTCCCCGATGGACCAGTACCAGGACCTCCGCTCGGAGATGATGCTCACCCTCGAGCAGGTCGGCATCCCGATCGAGGTGCAGCACCACGAGGTGGGTACCGCAGGTCAAGCCGAGATCGACATGCGCTTCGACTCGCTGGCCACCATGGCCGACAAGTTGATGCTCTACAAGTACGTGATCAAGAACGTCGCGCACCGCGCGGGCAAGAGCGTCACCTTCATGCCGAAGCCGCTGTTCCAGGACAACGGCTCTGGCATGCACGTGCACCAGTCGTTGTGGAAGGGCGGTGAGCCGCTGTTCTTCGACGAGAAGGGCTACGCCGGGTTGTCCGACCTCGCGCGCTGGTACATCGGCGGGTTGCTGAAGCACGCGCCGTCGTTGCTCGCACTCACGAACCCGACCACGAACTCGTACAAGCGGCTCGTGCCGGGCTACGAGGCGCCCGTCAACCTCGTGTACTCGCAGCGCAACCGCTCCGCGGCGGTGCGCATCCCGCTGTACTCGAAGAGCCCGAAGGCGAAGCGCATCGAGTTCCGCTGCCCCGACCCGTCGTGCAACCCGTACCTCGCGTTCGCCGCCTTGTTGATGGCGGGGCTCGACGGCATCCAGAACCGCATCGAGCCGCCCACGCCGCTCGACCGCGACCTCTACGACCTCCCACCCGAGGAGCTCGCCCAGGTGCCGCAGGTGCCGGGGTCGCTGCCCGAGGTGCTCGACGCGCTCGAGGCCGACCACGAGTACCTGCTCGCCGGCGGCGTGTTCACGCCCGACGTGATCGAGACGTGGATCGCGTACAAGCGTGAGAACGAGGTCGAGGCGATGGCGCTGCGCCCCCACCCTTGGGAGTTCTACCTCTACTACGACATCTAGAGGACCCGCGCGAGAGGACGGCCGGTAGGAGTAGGAATGGTAGGATTCCTACCATGCGGGTCTCAGAGAAGGGCCAGGTCACGATCCCCAAGGAGCTCCGGGACGAGCTGGGGATCGCGAGCGGCACCGAAGTGCTGTTCGAGCGCGCCGACGACACCATCGTGATCCGCAAGGTTGCCGGCGCATCGCGAGGACAGCGCCTCGTCGATCGGCTCCGCGGTCGAGGCGACGTCGCGATGACCACCGACGAGATCATGGCGCTCACCAGGGGAGAGTGACATGAGCGCAGGGACGCTGGTCGACTCGAACGTCCTCCTCGATGTGCTGACCGACGATCCCACCTGGGGTCATTGGTCGGCGAACGCACTGCTCGAGGCCGCCGAGGCCGGACCGATCTGGATCAACCCGATCGTCTATGCGGAGGTGTCGGTGCGGTTCACGCGCATCGAAGACCTCGAGGACGCGTTGCCGCCGGACGACTACCGCCGTGCGCAGCTGCCGTGGCAAGCGGGTTTTCTCGCCGGCAAAACGTTCGGTCGATATCGGCGAGGTGGTGGCACCAAGGTGTCGCCGCTGCCCGACTTCTACATCGGTGCGCACGCGGCAGTCGCCGATGTCACGCTGTTGACCCGCGACGAAGCGCGGTACCGCACGTACTTCCCCTCGCTGAGACTCATCGCTCCGGAGAGATGACGACATGACCGCACGCGTGATTCGGCTCGTCATCGGCGTGCTGCTCGTGCTCGTCGGCGTCGTGTGGGTCGGTCAGGGCGTCGGGATCATCGAAGGCTCGTTCATGACGGGCGAGGCGGTGTGGGCCGTCATCGGCGCGGTGTGCCTCGCGCTCGGCGCGATGTTGCTGGTCACCACGCTGCGCGCGTCGACCCGCGAGCCGTAGATGCGTCGTCGCAGCTAGCCGCTGGTCGGTCCGGTCTCGTAGAAGACGCGCTCGACGACGCGGCGCGCGCGTCGGGTGAGGCGCCGGTAGTTGTCGCGCAACGTCGACTGCGGGTCATGCACGTAGCCGAGCAGTCGGCCGACGCGTTCGATCTCTGCGCCATCGGTCGGAAGCGCTTCCGACGGGCGACCGGTGTGCAGGTAGAGGGCGTTGCGAGCCCGCTCGCAGAACCGGTACGACGCCTCGAGCGCGTCGGCGTCTTCGGGTGTGAGGAGGTCGCCGTTGCGAAGGCGTGAGAGTGCGTCGATGGTGCCGGGCACGCGGAGCTCGGGACGATCGCCACCGTGCTCGAGCTGCAGCAGCTGCACGCAGAACTCGATGTCGGAGAGTGATCCTCTTCCCAACTTGAGGTGGAACTGCGGGTCTTCTCCCGGCGGCACACGTTCGCGTTCGATCCGCGCCTTCGTACGCCTGATTTCGCGTGCATCGTCGCCGCTGAACGGCGCGTCGTACACGACGCGCTCGACGAGCTCGGCGAATCGCTCGCCGACGTCGGGGTCGCCGGCCACGAACCGTGCCTTCACGAGCGCTTGACGTTCCCAGGTGAGGCTCCACCGGTCGTAGTAGCGCGCGTAGCCGCCCAGTGATCGCGCCAGTGGGCCTTGTGTCCCCTCGGGACGCAACCGCGCGTCGATGGGGAACGTCTGGCCTTCGGGCGTGATCTCGCCGATCTCGGCGAGGAGCGTGGTCGCGACGCGTTCGGCGGCATCGAAGTCGGCCGCATGCTCGCCGTCGTAGACGAAGAGGACGTCGACGTCGGACGCGTACGAGAGCTCGGCACCGCCCAGACGCCCGAGGCCGATGATGGCGAACGGCACCGACGGCTCGAGCGACCAGAGTGCCGCTTCGAGGGTCGCGTCGGCGAGCGCGGTCAGTTCGCGCTCTGTGGTCTCGAGCGGCGCGAGGCCGAGCAGGTCGCGGCTCGCGATGCGGAGCAACTCGCGTCGTTTGAACCGGCGCAGACCCTCGCGTCGTTCGATCGGTTCCCGACGCCATCCGAGCGTCTCCATCGCGTCGTGCACGAGCGACTCGTGGGTGGTCTCGCGCGCGAGCGCCTCGTCGTCGCCGAGCTCCTCGATGAATTCGGGGTGACGCCGCAGCGCGTCGCCCACGACCCGGCTCGACCCGAGGAGCGTGCACGCGCGCTGTGCGGCGCCGGGTGCGTCACGGAGCGTCGTCGCCAACGATGAGGACCGCGCCGGGCCTTCGGCCAGCCGGCGCAGCTGGAGCAACCCGAGGTCAGGATCGGGGGTGGCCGACAGCCACTCCAGCACCAGCGGCAGGATCTGCTGCATCAACTTGGAGCGGCGGGTGAGCCCATCTGCGAGCTCGCGCACGGCCGCGCGCGTGCGGTCCATGTCGGTGAAGCCGAAGGCGGCGAGTCGTTCCTGCGCGGCCTCGGGTGAGAGCTGCCCGGCACCGGCGAGCGCGTCGAGCAACGGCGCGAAGAAGAGCCGCTTGTGGATCGAGCGCACGGTCAGCTGGTGGGCGCGGTGCTCCGCCTCGAACGCTTCGAGTGCGCCGCGCTCGCGATCGCCGCGGTAACCGAGGACGCGAGCGAGACGTGTCCGCGCGCCTTCGTCGGTGGGGATGGTGTGGGTCTGCTGCTCGTCGTAGAGCTGGAGACGATGCTCGACCGTCCGGAGGAACCGGTATGCGCGGTCGAGGTGGTCGGCGTCGGCGGCGGTCACGTAGTCGCCGGCGGTGAGCTCCCGGAGCGCGGTGAGCGTGGTGGCGCTGCGCACCGACGGGTCGTGGCGGCCGTGCACGAGCTGGAGGAGCTGCACCGCGAACTCGATGTCGCGGATCCCGCCGCGCCCCCGCTTGAGCTCGCGGTCGGTGAGCCCCTTCCGATCCGTGATGGCTTCGGCGCGCTCCTTCATGGTCCGGATCTCGCGCACGGCGTCGGGATCGAGCGACGCGGGCCACACGTACGGTCGAGTCATCGCCTCGAATTGCTCGCCCAGTGCGTGGCTGCCCGCGGCGCTGCGCGCCTTCAGTAATGCCTGGAACTCCCAGGTGCGACCCCACCGCTCGTAGTAGGCCCGATAGCTCTCGAGGGTGCGGGTGAGCGGACCGGATCGGCCCTCGGGCCGGAGGTTGGCGTCGGTGCGGAACACGATGCCGTCGGCCGATGTGGCGCTCATCATCGCGAGCACTTCGCGCGCGGCGCGCTCTGCCTCCTCGGTGTTGCCTACGTGCACGAACAACACGTCGACGTCGCTCGAGTAGTTGAGCTCACGCCCGCCGAGCTTGCCCATCCCGATGATCGCGACCTCGGCATCGGCCGAGGTGCGCCGCAACGCGGCGTCGAGGGCAACGGACGCCAGCGCAGCGAGCTCGCGACCGACGGCGGGCATGTCGGCCACCCCGAGCAGATCGCGCGCAGCGATGCGCACCATCTCGCTGCGCTTCCAACGGCGCAAGGCCTGGTCGTCATCGGCTTCGTGGGAGCGCCAGGTCGCCACGTAGTCGGCCTCGTTGCGCTCGACGCGGAAGCTGCTCGCGTCGCGCAGCGGGTCGAGCAGGCGGGGATCGGCCAGGAACGCCGACGACAACGACCGCGACGCGCACGCCAGCGCGACCACGCTGCCCCGGAGCAACGCGTTCGACGCGAGCTCGTCGGCCATCACGGGATGTGCTTCGAGCAGCCGTTCGACGACGGTCGCCGCGGTGCGGGGGTCGGCCGATCGCTCGATCGCGATCGACAGGTCGGGCGCGACGAGGCGCTCGCCGGCGCGGGGCATGCTCGCAGTGTCGCGTATCCTGACTGCATGCCCCGGCTCCGTGTCGCGGCCGCCCAGCTCGACCTCGTGGTCGGCGACCTCGACGGCAACGCGGCCCGCATCCTCGACGCCTACGACCGCGCCGGCGCGGCCGGATGCGATCTCGTCGCGTTCCCGGAGCTCGCGCTCACCGGGTACCCCCCCGAAGACCTGCTCCTGCGGCCCTCGTTCGTGGCCCGCGCCGGTGAGATGCTCGAGAAGATCGCCGCCCGCACCGGGCGAGCAGCGGCCGTGGTCGGGTTCCCGGAAGCCGCTCGCGACCTCTTCAACTCAGCTGCGGTGTGTGCGAACGGCGCCGTCGCAGGGATCTACCGCAAGCACCTGCTCCCCAACTATGCGGTGTTCGACGAGCAGCGCTACTTCTCGCCGTCGACGGTCGACGGCCCGCTGTTCGTCATCGCCGGGGTGCGCGTCGCCGTCACGATCTGCGAAGACGCGTGGAGCCCGACCGGGCCGATCCTCACGCAGGCCGCCGGCGGCGCCGAGCTGGTGGTGAACCTGAACGCGTCGCCCTACTACGCGGGCCGCTTGCGCGAGCGCGAGACCATGCTCGCGACCCGCGCGGCCGACGCGTCGGTGCCGGTGGTGTACGCCAACCTCGTCGGCGGCCAGGACGAGCTCGTGTTCGACGGCGCGTCGATGGTGTTCGACGAAGGCGGCCACCTCGTCGCCCGGGCCAAGCAGTTCGCGGAGGATCTGCTCGTGGTCGACCTCGACGTGCGCCCGGCGTTCCGCCGCCGCCTCCTCGATCCCCGAGGACGAATTCGCTCGGCCCGACTCGACGAGGTGGTCGTGAGCGACGCGCGGATCAGCGAGCCGCCCTCCGCGTCGAGGATCGAACCGTTGCTCGATCCGGTCCACGAGGTCTACGAGGCATTGGTGCTGGGCACGCGCGACTACGTGCGCAAGAACGGCGTCGACGACGTGTTCGTCGCCGTCTCCGGCGGGATCGACTCCTCGCTGGTCGCCACGATCGCGGCCGATGCGCTCGGTCCCGAGCACGTCACTGGTGTGCTCATGCCATCGCGATATTCGAGCGAGGGCAGCGTCACCGATGCGCTGGAGCTGGCCGAGAACGTCGGCATCGCCACGATGACGGTTCCGATCGAGCCTGCGCACGCCGCGTTCCTCGAGATGCTCGAAGGTCCGTTCGGCGCCGAGCCCGGACTGGCGGGGGAGAACCTCCAGGCGCGCATCCGCGGCACGATCCTGATGGCGCTGAGCAACAAGCTCGGCGGTCTCGTGCTCACCGCGGGCAACAAGAGCGAGATGGCCACCGGCTACGCCACCCTCTACGGCGCCGACATGACCGGCGCCTTCGCGGTCATCAAGGACGTGCCGAAGATGCTCGTGTACGCGCTTGCGCGCGACCGCAACGACCGGGAAGGGCGCGCGCTCATTCCCGAGGTCGTGATCGAGAAGGCGCCGAGCGCCGAGCTGCGACCCGATCAGAAGGACTCCGACTCGTTGCCGGAGTATGCCGAGCTCGACCCCATCATCGAGGGCTATGTGGAAGGCGACCTCTCGATCGCGGAGCTCGAGGCGGCCGGCTACGACGGTGACACCGTGCGACGGATCGCGCGTCTCGTCGACCGCAACGAGTACAAGCGGCGACAAGCGCCGCCCGGTGTGCGCGTGTCGCCCAAGGCGTTCGGCAAGGATCGCCGTCTCCCGATCACCAACCGCTGGCCCGGCTGACGGTTCACCGCGTCGAAGTGTCCGTGGCTGCCGTGCGCCCTCAGGTCGGGATCGTCGAGTGGGCGCGTCGTGCTCGAAGCGCGGAGCTCACCAGTCGAGCCATCGCCGACGCGCTCGGTCAGGCCGCGATGGCTGCCGACGACCCCACCGCGCGCGTCGCACTCCTCGACCGCGCTCGACGCCATGGCTGGTGCGCGGAGCAGTGGGCGGCGGTGGTGCCGGTGCTCCACGACGTCGATCTCAGCGCCGTCACCACGATCGACGACCCTGCGCTCCGAGCGCCGTTCGACGCCCCGGGCCTCGCGAACGATGCCGACGTGTCGGCGATCTGGGAGGGGTGGGCGAACGAAGCCGGCTCGGTGGCGGATGCGCCTTTTGTGTTCGTCATCGAACGTACGCTCCGGGAGCTCCGTCCCGACGGGTCCCGCTGACCTGGCCAGACGCAGAAGATGGTGGCGTGGTTGGCCTCTTGACGCGGCCGGTATCGTTACGGAGCGAGCGGCCCGGTGACCACCTTCTCCACCTGAGCTTCACCCGAGCTGTTCTCCGCGAAGACAGAGGCGAGCCGGACCGGACCGTGGTCCCGCTCTCGACGAGAAGGGCTCCGCGTGGCGAAGGAGCGTGTCGATCGCGACGAGGAAGATCTCGTTCGGCTCTACCTCACTGACATCGGTCAGTATCCGCTCCTCACGAAGGACGACGAGGTCCGTCTCGCTCAGCAGATCGAGTTCGGCAACGCTGCACGCGAGGAGCTGCTCGAAGGCTCGAAGTCCCTCACTCCCACCAAGAAGCGTGAGTTGCGCCGCACCGCGCGCCAGGGCGACGAAGCCCAGCGCACGTTCGTGCAGTCGAACCTCCGTCTCGTGGTGTCGATCGCGAAGAAGTACCAGGCATCAGGCCTGCCGCTCCTCGACCTGATCCAGGAGGGCAACCTCGGCCTCATGCACGCGGTCGAGAAGTTCGACTGGCGCAAGGGGTTCAAGTTCTCCACCTACGCCACGTGGTGGATCCGCCAGGCCATCACCCGCGGCATCGCCAACACCGGGCGCACCATCCGTCTCCCCGTGCACGCCGGCGACACGCTCGCCCGTCTGCAGAAGGCCCGCTCGCGCCTGGAGCTGAAGCTCGGGCGCGCGGCCACGCTCTCCGAGCTCTCGATCGAGGTCGAGATGCCCGAAGACAAGGTCACGGAGGCGCTCCGATTCGCCGCCGAGCCGTTGTCTCTCTCCGAGCCGCTGCGCGAAGACGGCGACGCCGAGCTCGGCGACATCGTCGAGGACCGCTCGGCCGAGTCGCCGTTCGAACGCGCGGCCACCGCGTTGTTGCCCGAGGAGATCGAGAAGCTCCTCGCGCCGCTCGACGAGCGCGAACGCCAGATCCTGGCGCTTCGGTTCGGGCTCGACCGGGGGGAGCCGCGGACGCTCGAAGAGGTGGGGGAGCATTTCAACCTCACCCGCGAACGGATTCGCCAGATCGAAGCGCGCGCGATGAGCAAGCTGCGCCATCCGTCGGCGGACACTGGCGCGCGGGACCTGCTCGCGGTCTGAGTCCAGCACGCCGGAGACTGCGCACACTCCTCCTCGCGTGCGCATCCGCATCGCTTCGCTCGCTCCGCGCAAGGCTTCGTCGGAGCGCACTCCGCCTCCGGCGTGCTTCCACCCGGTTGGGCGCCCGCCGCCTCCGCGCCTTCACCGTGCGTTCGGCACGTTGTTGGACCCACGTCGTGCCTCTTGGCGTGTCGTCGGCTTCGTCGTAGCGTCTTGGCATGAGTACAACGACGCGGGTGCAGCGGATCGGGCCGGTGTTGCGGTATGCGGATGCGGACAAGGCGATCGCGTTCTTGGTGGATGCGTTCGGGTTTCGTGAGCATGCGGTGCACCGGATGGAGGATGGGAGCGTCGCCCATGCGGAGCTCGAGTACTTGGGGGAGTACATCGGGTTGTCGTCGACGCGGCCTGACGACGTGGACGACATCTTCGACCTCGGGCCCTGCGTGGTGTACGTCGTCGTCGACGACGTCGACGCCCATCACGCGAAGGCAGTCGCCGCGGGGGCGGACGTGGTGTACCCGCTGACGGACCAGGACTACGGCTCGCGTGACTACGCGGTGCGCGACGCAGAGGGCTTCGTGTGGTCGTTCGGCACCTACCGCATGGGCTCCGAACCCGAGACGGCTCAATAGGTCGCTGGATCGCGCGTCGAGCGTGAACCGGGCTGCCGTTTGCCCTGGATGCGGGCGGCGGTGGCGATGGCGGAGGTGGCAGGAATCGAACCCACCGAACGGGGATCACCCGTCCCACTCGTTTTGAAGACGAGGGGGGCCACCAGACCCCATTCACCTCCGCCCGGCGGTCTAGCACGCCGGCTTCACACCACCGCCGTGCGGCGTGCCCGTTGTCGGAGCCGCGATCGCGGCCTACGATGGCGCTTCGCCGCCGGCCGAAGGGGTTCCGATGAAGAAAATTCTGGTCCTGCTCGTTCTCGTGGCGATCGGTGTCGTCGTGGCCAAGAAGGTCCGCGAAGCCTGATCACGCGACCAATCGTTCGACGTCCGGGCCCGCTTCGGCGGGCCCGTTCGAATTCCGAGGCCGGCTCGTTGCCGCCAGCAGCACCGCCCCGAGTCCCGCCGCCGTGATCGAGGCGGCCAGGATGCCGATCTTTGCGTCGTCGGTGAGCGTGCCCGCGGTGCCGAACGCCAACTCCGACACGAACAGCGACACGGTGAAACCGATGCCGCCGAGCGCAGCCACGCCGACGATCTGTGCGAAGCGCGTGCCCTCGGGCAGCGACGCGACGCGCAACCGGGTGGCGATCCAGGCGAACGTCGTGATCCCCACGAGCTTCCCGACCACGAGCCCGACGACGATCCCGTGGGTGATCGGCGACGCGATCGCCGCGTCGACCGAGTCGGAGCTCAACACGACGCCGGCGTTCGCGAGCGCGAACACCGGAACGATCACGTAGCTGGTCCAGGGATGGAGCAGGTGCTCGAGCCACTCGACCACCGACACCGACTCGCGCGCCAGCACGACCGTCTCGTGCGCGGTCTCGACCGTTGCCACGTCGGCGAGCTGGTCGGCGTCGATCATGTCGGGTTGGCGGAACGGCCGGGTCGGAGCGAGGAGTCCGAGGACGACACCGGCGATCGTCGCGTGCACGCCGCTGTCCTGCACCGCGATCCACATGCCGATCCCGAGCAGCAGGTACGGGAGCAGGCTGCGAACGCCGAGGAGCCGGATCCCGACGATCGCGAGCAGGAAGCCCACCGCCGCGACGGCGGCCGTCCCGTCGAAGCCGTGTGAGTAGAAGAGCGCGATCACGATGATGGCGCCGATGTCGTCGACGATCGCGAGCGCAAGTAGGAACAGCTTCAGCGGTGATGGCACACGGCTCCCGAGCAGGCTGAGCACTCCGACCGCCATCGCGATGTCGGTTGCCATGGGGATGCCCCAACCGTCTGCGCCCGCACCCCCGGCGTTGAACGCGAGGTAGACAAGCGCGGGCACGAGCATGCCGCCGAACGCGGCGATGGCTGGGAGGGCCGCCTTGCGCGGATCGTGGAGCTCACCCTCGACGAGCTCGCGCTTGATCTCGAGGCCGACGACGAAGAAGAAGATCGCCATGAGCGCATCGTTCACCCACTCGCGCAGCGTGAGCGCGAGGTGATGGTCCGCAGTGCCGACCGTGAACACCGTCGACCACACGTCGTCGTAGCTCCCGGGCGCGGCGTTCGCCCACACCAACGCGGCTGCCGTCGCGACGACGAGCACGATCCCGCCCGCAGCCTCGGTGCGCAGGAAGTCGCGGAGCGGGTGCAGCAGGCGGAGCGCGCGCGAGTCGGCAGGGTCCGGGCGCGCGGGGAGCATGGAGGTGATTGTACGGAGCACACCTCTTGACCGCCTTCGAGTGATGGCGTACGTTCACGGTCCTTCCCTTCGCACTTCCTCTGTGCAGATGCGCGCGCCGATCGGTCGCGCGCCACGGAGGAAGGAACCTGCGATGTTGCTCGCGTTGTGGTCTCCGAAGGGAGGCTCGGGCACCTCGGTGCTGGCCGCCGCGTGCGCGCTGGTGATCGCACGTGGACCCGCCGGCGGGTGTCGGGTCGCGGATCTCGCCGGCGATCAGGCCGCGATCTTCGGGCTCGCCGGTGAGCCAGAGCTCGGACTGGCCGACTGGCTCGACGCCGGTGCAGAGGCACCGGTCGAAGCGCTCGACCGCTTGCTCGTGGAGGTCGCGCCGGGTGTCGCGCTCCTGCCGACGGGTGCCATGACGCGAACCTTGCAGCCCCGTGCCGACGCGGAAGCCGGTGCTGCGCTCGCCGTTGCGCTGCGCGACCTTCCGGTGCCGGTCGTCGCCGACTGTGGATCGGCGCAGGATCCGGCGGAACGTGCGATCGTGGAAGTGGCCGACGTCGCGGTCGTCGTGCTGCGCGGCTGCTACCTCGCATTGCGCCGGGCCGTGCGCTCGCCCGTGCTGGCGTGTTCGATGGGCGCGGTGCTCGTCGACGAGCCAGGTCGTTCCCTCACGCGACGCGAGATCGCCGACGTGCTCGACACGCCGGTCCTCGCGCGTGTCCCGATCCGCGACACGGTTGCACGCGCCGTCGACGCAGGCGTGCTCGCGGCTCGGCTTCCCGATGTCCTCGGCCGGGCCGCGATGCTGGTCGCGGCGCGCACCGGGATCACGCCGACGCGGGATGCGGCCGCATGACCGGCGTGTCGCTCGAGCAGCACCGCGTCGCCGTGGTGGCGGACGACGCGATCAAGCGGGCGGTCCACGCACGTCTCGTCGCCGAGGCTGCCGATGCGGCTCCGCTCAGCGCGGAGGAGCTGCGTGGCCGGCTCGCGGGGCTCGTCCGCGACGAGCAGCCGTTGCTGGCGCCGGCGCGACTCGATCTCCTCGTCCGCGAGCTCGTCGCAGAGGTGTCCGGCCTGGGGCCGCTGGAGCCGCTCTTGTCCGACCCCACGGTCACCGAGGTGATGGTGAACGGTCCCGGCCGGGCGTTCGTCGAACGCGCGGGGCGCCTCGAACCGGTGGTGCTGGGCCTCGACGCGGCCACGATCGTGCGCCTCGTCGAACGGGTGGTCGCGCCGCTCGGGCTGCGTCTCGACCGGGCGTCGCCCATGGTCGACGCGCGCTTGCCCGACGGGTCGCGCCTCCACGCCGTGATCCCGCCGCTCGCCGTCGACGGTCCGTGCGTCACGATCCGGCGCTTCGGCGCGCGTGTCATCCCCCTCGACGACTTCGGCGTCGGAGCTCAGGCGGGCGCGTTCCTGCAGTGGACGGTGCACGCGGGTTGGAACGTGCTCGTCGCCGGTGGAACGGGCGCCGGCAAGACGACGCTGCTCAACGCCCTCTCGGCGGCGATCCCCGGCGGCGCCCGGATCGTCACGATCGAGGAGACCGCCGAACTCCGCCTCGACCAACCGCACGTCGTCCGGCTCGAGGCGCGTCCGCCCAACGCGGAGGGTGCCGGCGGTGTGAGCGTCCGAGAGCTCGTGCGGACCGCTCTGCGAATGCGTCCCGACCGACTCGTGGTGGGCGAGGTGCGCGGCGGCGAGGCCCTCGACATGCTCCAGGCACTCAACACCGGCCACGAGGGCTCGCTCTCGACCATCCACGCCAACGGCACCACCGACGCGCTGCGTCGCCTCGAGACCTTGGTGCTCCTGGCCGACGCCGGGCTCCCGCTCGCGGCGATCCGCGCGCAGATCGAAGCCAGCGTCGATGCAATCGTGTTCCTCGCTCGGCGCGCCGGCGGCGTACGGCGCATCGAGGCGATCGCGGAGGTGCTTGCCGACGACGCCGTCGGGGTCAGGCCGCTGTTCCGCTGGCGCGATGGAGCGCTGCGC
>JBEVIU010000058.1:0-9612 GCA_040510575.1 Acidimicrobiia bacterium
CCCATCCGCTACGAGGTCGAGCGCATGCACGACGGCCGCACGCTCGGGAGCGACACCGTCACGTTCTCGCAGCGTGACCGAGTCATGTCGCGCGGGCTCATCCTCTGGAGCAAGGACGAAGCTGACCTGATCACCCACACCCGCAACGTGGAGATGCCGCGCGTCGCCGGTCCCGACGACCCGGGCAACCGTGACGACGGCCGCGTGTTCCCCGGCGCAGCGGGGAAGATCGTCGACGGGATCAACACGTGGAGTGACGACGAGCCGGTTCGCGATCCGGTGCAGCACGTGTGGACCCGCTTCGACCAGGACCTCCCGGTGCCGTACAACCAGGCCGTGCTCTCGTGGGCGACCGACGGCTACCTGATCGGGACCGCGATGTTGCCCCACGAGGGCTTCAACGAGGGCCACGCGCACAAGACCATCTCCACCGGCGTGGTGTCGCACACCGTGAACTTCCACCAGCCGTTCCGCAGCGACGAGTGGCTGCTGCTGGCGAACGAGAGCATCTGGGCCGGCCGCGGTCGTACCCACGGTCGATGCAACATCTGGACCGAGGACGGTCGTCTCGTCGCCACCTACACCCAGGACAACCTCGTGCGTGCCTGGGCCGACGGCAAGGACCACACCGGCGAGTACAACCGCATCATGTAGCTCGACAGCGCGCGTCAGTCGTGCAGGACGAGCGCGCCCGACAGCGTGATCGCGCCACCGTTGATGATCGTGGCATGCACGTCGGGGAGCTGACGCTCACCGGCGTTGCCGCGCAGCTGCAGCGTCGCTTCGACCACGTGACCGATCGCGTGGCTGCGCCCCTCGCTGTTGTTCCCGCCGTGCGGGTTCAACGGCAAGCTGCCAGTGGCGAGGTGCTCGCCCGCGCCGAGGAACGCGCCGGCTTCCCCCTTGGGGACGAGCCCGAACTCCTCGAGTCCGTACAGCACCAGCGGCGCGAAGCCGTCGTACATCATCGCGAAGTCCATGTCGGACGGCCCGAGCCCCGCGATGTCCCAGATGCGCCGACCGGCCCACGCGTACGCGCTCTCGTCGTAGTCGTGCCAGAAGATCATGTCGGGACGCGGGCCGGTGCCGGTCGACACGCCGGCCACGTACACCGGCGCGTGCCGGAGATCCCTGGCCCGCTCCGCGCTGGTGACGACCACCGCGCCGCACACGTCGACAGGTAGGTCGCAGTCGAAGAGGCGCAAGGGCTCGCACACGTAGCGCGACTCGAGGTACTCGTCGAGCGTGATCGGCCTCCCGAGCGCGGCATGTGGGTTGCGCGACGCGTTGTCGCGCATCGCGACCACGTACGCGCCCATCTGCTCGTCGGTGACCCCGTCGATCTTCCGGCGACGTTGGTACCAGGGCGCGAAGTACTGCATGAACACGCCGAGCCCGTAGGGGAGCGTGAACGCCGCGGTGCCGCTGGCTCCTGCCATCGCGCCCATGTAGTTGTAGGTCGCCGCCCCGGGTCGAGGCGCGGTCATGGTCCGGTACGCGAGCGCGGTGTCGCACACCCCGGACGCGACCGCCAGCGCGGCCTGCGCGACGACACTCGGGCCGACCCCGCCCCCGAGCATCCCGCCGTACCAATTGACGCCCGGCAGGCCGAGCATCTCCATCATCTGCAGCGTCGACGGCTCGCCGTCGCCGCCCATCGCGGCGATCCCATCGATGTCGCGGGGCTCGAGACCCGCGTCGGCGATCGCGTCGAGGCACGTCGACAGCGTGAACGCGTGCGGCGGGACACCGAGGTCCTTCGAGCACGGGGAGTGCCCGACCCCGACGATCGCCGACTGGTCGCGGAACGCGTTCGTCATGTCGATGCCCCGGCGCTCGCTCCGGTGACGCGTGCGGGTTGCCACTGCGGCAGCGTGATCTCGTCGGTGAGCTGCTCCCACGTGACCACGAGCGGCATCCCGATCTCGATCTCGTCGAGCGGGCAGTCGACGACGTTGCCGATCGTGAACAGGCCCGGCTGCTCCTCGAGCTCCACCACCAGCACCGCGTACGGGATCCGATCCTCGAACCCGGGGTTCCCGGGCGAGTTCATGACCGACCAGCTGTAGACGTGACCGCGTCCGCTGAGCTCCTCGGGCGCGAGCTGATCGGACTGGCACGCGCGGCATGCACCGCGTGGCGGATGCACCCAGGTGCCACACGACCCGCACCGCAACATCACGAGGCGGTGCTCGCGCGCCCCTTCCCAGTAGTGGCGATTCGTGTCGTCGATCACCGGCAGCGGTCTGTCCACGGTTCCCCTCGTCTGCGGCCGTCGGCGCATGCTGCCCGACTCGACGCTCGGGTGCGAATCTCGCCACCCGCGCGTCCCTGCTTGCGCTCCGTCGTCCGTGCCGAGGATGCTCTCGCGTGTGAGCCGCTCTCCGCTGCGCTTCTCGATCCAGATCCCGAGCGCGCCCGACCTCTCGTCGTGGACGGAGATGGTGCAGCGCGCCGAGGGACACGGCTTCTCGTCGGTGTCGGTCCCTGATCACCTCGGTCCGAGCCTGCCGCAGTTCGCGCCCCTGGTCGCGCTCAGTGCCGCGGCAGCGGTGACCACCCGGCTGCGGCTTGCGATCACCGTGCTGGACAACGACTTCCGCCATCCGGTGATGCTCGCGAAGGAGGTCGCAACGCTCGACCGCCTGTCGGGCGGGCGGGTCGACATGGGCCTCGGCGCAGGCTGGCTCGAAGAGGACTACACCAAGACCGGGATCACGACGTGGGACGCACCCGGCGTGCGCGTCGACCGGCTCGTGGAGTCGATCGAGCTGCTGCGTGCCCTGTTCTCCGGTGAGCCCGTCAACTTCGCCGGCACGCACTACGACGTGCGCGACTTCGTGTCGTTCCCGACGCCGGTGCAGTCACCGGTGCCCCTGATGATCGGCGGCGGCGGCAAGCGCATGCTCCAGATGGCCGCGCGGGAGGCGAACATCATCAGCATCCTCGTGAAGATCGGCGACACCGCTGATCGCCGCCGCGCCGCGTTCGAGGAGCAGCTGCGGTGGATCGCCGACGCGGGTGGGCGCGACCGCTCCGACCTCGAGGTCGGCATCCGGGTGCTCTTCGGTGACGTGGCGGCAGCGGGCGAATCGCGCCGCGACGTTGCCGAGCGGGTCGCCGGCTTCGGCATGACGGCCGACGACGTGCTCGAGTCTCCCTTCGCGCTCGTCGGCGACCACGCAGCGATTCGCGACCACCTGCTCGACGTCCACGAGCGCTACGGCATCTCGTATTTCACTGTGAGCGAAGCCCTGGCGTGGAAGGTTGCGCCCGTCGTCGAGGAGCTGAGCCGTTGATCGAGGATCTCGCAGGCGCCGTCGCGCTCGTCACGGGGGGCGGGAGCGGCATCGGTCGGGGGACAGCGCTCGCGCTCGCGGCGGCCGGCACACACGTGGTGGTCGCCGACCTCGACGAAGCGCGCGCCGTCGAAGTAGCGGCCGAAGCGTCGGCTTCCGGCGCGCGCTGCGTGGGCCAGCGCCTCGACGTGAACGAGCAGGACGACTTCGACGCGTCGAGGTCGCGGATGCTCGAGGAGTTCGGCCGGGTCGACATCGTGATGAACAACGTCGGAGTGATCGCGGCCGGGCTGCCCGAGCACATCCCGATGGAGGAGTGGGAACGCATCATCAGCACCAACCTCCTCTCGGTGGTACGCAGCAACGCCACCTTCCTGCCCGGCCTCATCGAACAGGGAAGCGGTCACATCGTGAACACCGCTTCCACGGCGGGCCTCTACGCGTACGCGTACGAGCGCCTGCCGTATTCCGCGACCAAGGCGGGGGTGATCGCGATCTCGGAGTCGCTCGCGCTGTACCTACGACCCCAGGGAATCGGTGTGACGTGCCTGTGCCCTGGACCAGTGATCACGAACATCGGGCAGTTCGTGTCGTTCTCCGGTCCGCCGGTGGCGATGCGCGGCCCGGGCTTCCCCGCGATCGATGCCGAGACGGTGGGCGAGCAGGTGAAGCAGGCGATCCTCGACGACACCTTCCTGTTGCTCACCCATCCGGAAGTCCACGACGTGCTCGTGACGCGCGCCGAGGATCACGAAGCGTTCCTGACCCACCAGATCGCGGTCATCGAAGCGGGGGCCTGACGGTGGGTCGGTTCGACGAGCGCGTCGTGATCGTGACCGGCGCGGCGCGCGGTCTCGGTCGCGACTACGCGCGGTACTTCGCCCAGGACGGCGCGTCGGTGGTGCTCGCCGACGTGAAGGACACCGCGGCGGCAGTGGCCGAGGCCGCGGCCGAGAGCGCCGGCGTCGATGCGCGGTGCATCGGCGTCGACGTCGACGTGACCAGCCGGACGAGCACCGATGCCATGGTGGCGCGCATCGCCGACGAGTTCGGACGCCTCGACATCCTGGTGAACAACGCGGGACTCTGGCGCGGGCTCGGCGACGCAGGACTGCTCGAGTGCCCCGACGAGCTCTGGGACGCGGCCTGGGCCGTGAACGTGACCGGATCGCTCCGGTGCTACCAGTCCGCGGTGCCACTGATGCGCGACCGCGCATGGGGGAGGGTCGTCAACGTCTCCTCGATGGCGTCTCGCTCGGGCGGCAACCCGTACGGCCTCACGAAACACGCGGTGGAGCACATGACGGCCGGGATGGCGCGTGAGGTGGGTCGACACGGCATCACCGTGAACTGCATCGCGCCGGGCATCTCGGCGTTCGAGGCGGCCAACAGCCAGCTCGCGAACGCGGACGCGATCGTCGCGGGCAACGCGGTCCAGCGCCTGGGCACCAGCCGCGACCTCTACGAGGCGATCGCCTACCTGTGCGGGGAGCAGGCCGAGTGGGTGACGGGCCAGACCTTGCGGGTCGACGGCGGCGCGGGAACGAGCTGACGTGGACTCCTTCGACGTGGTGGTCGCCGACCTCGATGAGGATCGAGCCCGCGCGACCGCTGACGAGGTCGAGGCGCTCGGCGTGCGCGCGCTCGGCACCGATCCCGTCGCCGCCCGAAGGTCCCTCGCCGCGCGGTTGACGACGGCGGAGGATGGGTATGACGCATCGACTCGACGAACGGAGATCCGATGATTCGCTTCCTCTTCCGCCTGATCGTGCTCGCACTCGCGGCATTCGGCGCGAAGTCGCTGTACGAGCGCTTCGTGGCACCGAACCAGGACCAGCTGCGCCAGACCGCTGACCAGTTCATCGACCGCACCTCCACGGCGGCGCGGGAGGTGGGCAACAAGGTGAGCGGCGCCGCGAGTGACGTCGCGTCGACGGTGCAGACCAACGCCGCTGACGTGAAGGCCACTGCGCAGCGTGAAGCCGACAACGTCACCGCCGCAGCCACCCAGGCGAAGAACGAGACGGTCAGCACCCTGCAAGACAGCTGAGCCGACCGCAACGGCAGTCGATCGGGGTGATGGAGCCGCGGCAACGCGGTGGCTCCATCACCCGGTCGTTCGCGTCGCCGATCTGACCGGCGGCACGCCTCCCGTTCGGTTGCCGCGCGGACCGTGCGGGTATCGCGACGTCCGTGCGCCGCCTCGTGCTGTTCATCCTCGTCGTCGCACTCGCGGCCACGCTCGTTGTCGCGCTCCGCCCGAGCACCCCCGCGCGCACGTTCGACGCGTACGAGCTGAAGGCCAAGGACACCGCCGAGAGCGTCCTGTCCTCAGTGCAGACAGCGCGGCTCGTGTCCCACGCCGCGACCGGCGGGCGCGCGTTCGGGCCGTACGTCTCGGTCATGTTGTCGGAGTCGGAGACGGCGATCGGTGAGGCGTCGAGCACCTTCGCCGGTCTGCAGCCGCCCGACGACCGTGCCGGCGGCTTGCGCGACGAGCTCACCCGGCTCGTCGGCCGCGGCGAGGAGCTCGTCAGCCAGCTGAGGATCAGCGCCCGCCGCGGAGAGCTGTCGGTGCTCCAGCGACAGGCGAAGCCCCTGGCCCGTGTCGCCGCCGAGCTCGAGCGGTTCACCGAGGCCCACGGGTGACGCGATGAAGAAGATCTTCGGCGTCACCCTCGGCATCCTCACCGCGATGGGCGGATTCGTCGACATCGGCGACATCGTCGCCAATTCGGCGACCGGTGCACGGTTCGGCATGTCGCTGGCATGGGCGGTGATCCTCGGCGTGGTCGGCATCGTCGTCTTCGCCGAGATGGCAGGACGTGTCGCGAGCGTGAGCAAGCGCGCGGTGTTCGACGTGGTGCGGGAGCGCCTGGGTGCACGTGTCGGCATGGTGAACCTGGCCGCGTCGTTCTTCATCACGATGCTCACGCTGATCGCGGAGGTCGCGGGCGTCGCGCTGTCGGTGCAGCTCTTGACCGACGTGAACTACCTGTTGTGGATCCCGCTGGCGGGGATGTTGGTGTGGCTGGTGATCTGGCGGGTCAAGTTCACGAGCATGGAGACGGTGTTCGGCCTGATGGGCCTCGCGCTCATCGCGGTGACCGTGGCGGTGGTCCAGCTGCACCCGTCGTGGTCCGGCCTCTTTCACCAGGCATCACACCCCAGCGTGCCGAGTGGTGAAGGCACACCGACTTACTTCTATTACGCCATCGCGCTGTTCGGCGCCGCGATGACGCCGTACGAGGTGTTCTTCTTCTCGTCGGGAGCGGTCGAGGAGAAGTGGACGCGAGCCGACCTCGGCTTGAACCGCGCCAACGTGTTCCTCGGGTTCCCGCTCGGAGGGCTGCTGTCGCTCTCGTTGATGGCAGGCTCCGCGATCGTGTTCTTCCCGCGGAGCGTCGGCGTGGACACGCTCTCCCAGGCCGCGCTCCCCACCACGCTCGCCATCGGAAAGGTGGGACTGGCGGCGGTGATCCTCGGGTTCGTCGCCTGCACGTTCGGCGCTGCGCTCGAGACCGCACTCTCGTGCGGGTACACCCTGTCGCAGTACTTCGGCTGGCAATGGGGAAAGCTGGTGGCGCCGCGTGAAGCAGCGCGGTTCCACCTCACCGTCTTGTGCTCGATCGTCATGGCGGTGCTCGTCGGCGTGACGGCGATCGATCCGATCAAGGTCACGGAGTACTCGATCGTCCTGTCGGCGGCAGCGCTGCCGCTCACGTACTTCCCGATCTTCGTCGTGGCCAACGACCGCACCTACATGGGCGACGACGTGAACGGAGGTTTCCAGAACATGCTCGCCTCGGCGTTCCTGATCCTGCTCGTCGTGGTCGCGCTGGCGACGATCCCGCTCATGATCGCGACCAAGGCCGGATCATGAGCCCGTCAGGCACGCGACGGCTGTGGGCCGCACTGGACCTGCTCGACCATCAGATCGTCGACTGCGACGGTCGTCTCGCGGGCAAGGTGGACGATCTCGAGATCGAGATCCCGGAGGGCGACGGCCTGCCCGTGGTCACCGAGATCCTCTCGGGCCTCGGCGCGCTGGCGGGCCAGATCGGCGGCGAAGCCGGAACATGGCTCACGAGCATCGAGGCGCGGATCGCCCAGCGTCACGACCAAACGATGGGTCGGATCCCGTGGTCGGTGGTGGTGAGCGTCGTGGAGCACGTCGAGATGTCGATCGCGCGTGACGAGCTCGACAGCAATCGCGCCGAGGCGTGGGCCCGCGACGTGGTCATCGACAAGATCCCGGGAGCGAGACATGAGGCTGAGTGATCTCCTCGGTCGCCGCGTGGTGGGCAGCGACGGCGCCGAGCTCGGGCACGTCCATGACGTCCTGCTCGTGCAGGACGGTCCGACGGCCGGCGTGGCCGGCGCGCAGTTCCGAGTGCACGGCCTCGCGGTGGGTCGCCGGGCCGTCGGCACGCGACTCGGCGTCGTCGAGGGCCACGTCGAGCGCCCCCGCTGGCTCAGGATCCTCGGACGCCGTGGTCGGCTCGTGCCCTGGCAGACGATCACCGAGATCGGACCCGACCAGATCACGGTCGACGCCGACGCGTTGCTCGCGCTCGGGGAGTCGTCCTGACGCCCGACGCGCCGCAGTGCGCGCGTGACCCGCGACCAAGTTTCGTGCTGCGTGGCACGGGGAAACCAGACGCCAGTACGACAGTCTGCGCGCACCGAGAGGAGCTCCCCATGGCCGATGTCGTTGACAAGATCGAGCACGACCACCGCGAGGTGGAGCAGCTGTTTGCCGCCTTCTCGGCGTCGCCGAGCAAGGACAAGGCCATGGAGATCTGCGATGAGCTGGAGAAGCACACCAAGGCGGAGGACGCCGCGGTGTACCCGGTCTTCGAGGACGAGCTGTCGAACGAGCGGGACAAGGTGCACGAAGCAGAGGACGAGCACCAGGAAGCGCGGCAGTTGATCGGACGGATTCGCAACACGTCCGACGAGGGCCACCTCGTCGAGCTCATGGGCCAGCTCGAGAAGGCGATCCAGCACCACGTGCACGAGGAGGAGACGGAGATGCTGCCCAAGGCGCGCCAGGAGCTCCCCGCGGACGAGCTCGACGAGCTCGGCCAGAGATTCGAAGAGGCCAAGGAGACGGCCGGCTGACAGCAACGGTGCTGAGGCCGTTCGCGCGCCGCTTCGATCCGCCGTGCCCTTGGCTCCGAAAGGGGTCGAGGGCACGGCCGCGCACGCGGCATGACAGCCGGCGTGCATGACACCGGCGTGCATGACACCGGCGCACATGACAACCGGCGCACATGGAGGAGACACCGATGACGAACTTCGGATACGCGCTGTCGAGTGAGGAGCACCCTCCGTCGACGCTCGTGCACAACGCACGACGGGCCGAGGAGAGCGGGTTCGACTTCTGTTCGATCTCCGACCACTACCACCCGTGGGTGGGTGCGCAGGGCCACAGTCCCTTCGTGTGGTCGGTCCTCGGCGCGATCGCGGCGGCGACGGAGCGCATCGAAGTCGGGACTGGCGTGACCTGTCCCATCCTGCGGGTGCACCCGGTGATCGTGGCGCAGGCCGCGGCGACCACCTCGCTGCTGTTCGAGGGCCGCTTCTTCTTCGGCGTCGGCACGGGCGAAGCACTGAACGAGCACGTGACCGGCGAGCGGTGGCCGCGGCCGGAGATCCGCCTCGAGATGTTGGAGGAGGCCGTCGACGTCATGCGCGCGCTGTGGAGCGGAGACACCGTCGACCGGCGCGGGCGCCACTACGAGGTCGAGAACGCGCGCCTGTTCGACCCTCCGGACGCGCCGATCCCGCTGATCGTGTCAGGCTTCGGTGAGCAGGCGGTCGAGTTGGCAGGCCGCATCGGAGACGGCTACTGGGGTCACGCACCCGAGCGCGAGACGATGGCCACGTTCGAGCGCGCCGGCGGTGCCGGCCCCCGCTACGCGCAGCTCAACCTGTGTTGGGCGTCGACCGTCGACGAAGCGCGCGAGACGGTCCATCGCATCTGGCCCAACAGCGCGCTGCCAGGACAGCTGTCGCAGGACCTCCCGACCTGGACGCACTTCGAACAGGCGTCCCAGTTGGCCACGGTCGACGACGTCGTCGCATCGACACCGGTCGGGCCCGACATCGCCGAGGAACTTCGTGACAGCGTGCGCGAGTTCGTGGCGGCGGGCTACGACCACCTCTATTTCCACCAGATCGGCCCGGATCAGCACGGGTTCTTCGAGTACTGGGAGCGGACGCTCCGACCCGCGCTCGTGGAGTTCTCCGGTGTGGCCGCGCGCTGACTCGGATCCCGTCAAGCGCCGCCGAGCATGTCCTCGATCTC
>JBEVIU010000059.1:0-35252 GCA_040510575.1 Acidimicrobiia bacterium
CATCGGCTGAGGTCTAGGTAAGACCGACGTCCTGCAACCAGTCGGTCACGACGGTCGCCGGGTCTTCCTTGTCGTTGAACACCCGCAGCGCCATCTCGTTGTACGCGGCCGAGTCGAGCTTCGCGTTGACCGACTCGAGGATCGTCACCACGGCCGGCTTCGCCTTGTCCTTGGTGACCAGGGCGATCGGGTTGTCGGCCGGCTGCAGGCCCTTGTCGTCCTTCAGCAGGACGTAGTCGGGCTTGATCACGCTGCTGCCGGTGAAGAGGAGGCCGACGTCGATGTCGCCGTCTTCGAGTGCCTGCGCCGTGATCGGGCCGCCGACGTCGAGCTTCTTCACGTCGGAGAACTCGAAGCCGTAGAGATCCTTCGACGTGTCGCCGAGGCACAGCGGGCGGGCCTCACACTCGGGCGGGCCGCCGAAACTGAGCTTGTCGGACACCTTGGCCAGGTCGGACAGCGTCTCGAGCTTGTACTTCTTCGCGGTGGCGTTGGTGACGTAGAAGCCGTTCACGTCGACCGCCGGCGCCGGCTTGGAGGCCACGATGCCGGTGCCCTCGAGCTTCGCGAGCAGCGCCTTGTACGTGGCGGCCGAGTCGCCGGTCGGCTCGCCACCCAGGTAGGTGAGCAGGGTGCCCTGGTAGTCGGCATAGGCGTCGAGGTCACCGTCGAGGAGCGCCGGGTACACGACCTCCGTGGCGCCGATGTTGTCCTGGAAGCTCACGTCGAACTTGGCGGCGTCCAGCGCCTGCCCGTAGGCCTGCGACAGCGCCTGCGCGCCGGCGAAGTCCTTGGAGCCGACCGTGAGCGACTCGTTGGTGGCGGCGCCGGCTCCGACCGCGAGCGCGGTGACGGTGAGCAGGAGCGTGGCGAGCACGGTCACGAGCCGCAAGGAGCGGGCGACCGGGCGGGGGCGGTTGGGCGTCATCGAACTCCCTCGTTTCGGGGCAAGCAGGACGGAGGTGATGTTCCCCCTGCCGGCGGGGAGCGAAACCCCTACTCGTTGGGTCGGATTTCAGCGGTCGCGGCTGCGGAGCCCCGGCGACGTGACGCCACGTTGCGCCCCGGCGAGCACGAGCTCCACCGCGATCGCCAGCAGGGCGACCAGCAAGCCGCCCACGAACACCTTCACGCTGTCCTGCACACGGAACCCGTCGACGATGTACCGGCCGAGGCCGCCGGCGTCGACGTACGCGGCCAGGGTCGCGGTCGCGATGACCGCCACCGCAGCGGTGCGCACGCCGGCCATGATCAGCGGGATCGCATTGGGCAGCTCGACCCGGCCCAGCACCTGGCGACCGTTCATGCCCATGCCCCGGGCCGCTTCGCGCGCGTCGTCGTCGACGCCGGCCACGCCCACGTACGTGTTGGCGAGGATCGGCGGGATCGCGAGCGCGAACATCGCGATGAACGCGGGGTACGACACCACCGGAGCGAACACCCCGGTCGGCTCGCCGATGCCCACCCACTGCACGGCCAGGATGAGGAGCGCGAGGGCAGGCAGGGCCCGGCCGATGTTCGCGACATTGATCGCGAGCGCACCACCGCGCCGGACGTGGCCGAGGACCACGCCGATCGGCACCGCGATCAGCACCGCCGCGAGCACCGACACCACCGTGAGCTGCAGGTGCTGGCGCAACAGGGTCGGGATCCCCTCGTCGCCCTGCCAGTTGTCGCCGTTGCCGAAGAAGTCGAGCACCTGGGAGAAGAACGAGCCCATGTCAGCCGACCTCGCCGATCATGCCTGCCGTCGTGGTGGCCGCCGCCTCGGCTGCCGCTGCATCGCGTCGGCGGCGCGACGAGCGCTTCGTGCGCCGCCAAGGCGTCACGAGCCACACCGCCGCGACGAGGAACAGGTCGACGACCACCGCGAGTGCGAGCGAGAGCGTGATGCCGACCGTGAGCGGCGTGCGGAAGTCGCGGTTGAAGCCGTCGAGGATGAGCGATCCCAACCCACCCTGACCGATGAGCGCGGTGACCGTCACCAGGCCGATGGTCGTGACCACGGCGATGCGGATCCCCACCACGATCGTGGGCAGCGCGAGCGGCAACTCGACCCGCCACAGCTGGCGCGTCCGTGAATACCCCATGCCGGCCGCCGCTTCCTTGACCTCGGGCGGCACCGACTCGAAGCCGGTCACGGTGTTCCGCACCAGGATCAGCAACGTGTAGAGCACGAGCGGCACGATGGCCGTCCAACGCGAGAGGAGACCGAACACGGGCGCCAGGAGCGCGAAGAGCGCGAGCGCGGGGATCGTGTAGAGCACACCGGTCACCGCGATCGTCGGGCCGTAGACGCGCCGGAAACGGATGCACAGCACTGCGAGCGGCAGCGCGACCAGCAAGCCGATCCCGACGGCGTAGAACGTGAGCTCGATGTGCTCGACCAGACGGCTGCGGATCTCGTCGACATGGTCGGTGACCCAGGGCCAGTCGAGCCACTTGGGGCCGATGTCCTCGGCGAGCACGTGGTGAGCCTAACGCCGCGGTACGTTCGCGGGATCGCCGCAACGCTCGACGCCATGATCCGCCTCGACGCGGTGCGCAAGGAGTTCTCCGACGGCTCCGTCGCGGTGCACGACCTCTCGCTCGAGATCCCCGCCGGTGAGATCTGCGTGCTCGTCGGCCCGTCGGGATGTGGCAAGACCACCACCTTGAAGATGATCAACCGACTCATCGAGCCGACGTCGGGTCGGATCTTCCTCGACGGCGACGACGTCACCCACGGCGATCCCGTCGCCCTGCGGCGCAGAATCGGCTTCGTGATCCAGAACGTCGGGCTGTTCCCCCATCAGACCATCGGGGTCAACGTCGCCACCGTGCCGAAGCTCCTCGGCTGGCCGAAGGCGCGGATCGCGACGCGCGTCGACGAGCTGCTCGACCTCGTCGGCCTCGCACCAGGTGAGTACCGCGATCGGTACCCGGCGCAGCTCTCGGGGGGACAACGTCAACGCGTCGGTGTCGCGCGCGCACTGGCGGCCGACCCGCCGGTCCTGTTGATGGACGAGCCGTTCGGCGCGATCGACCCCGTCACGCGCGTCCGCCTGCAAGACGAGTTCCTGCGCCTGCAACAGGAGGTGCGCAAGACGGTCGTGTTCGTGACCCACGACATCGAGGAGGCGGTGAAGATGGGCGATCGGATCGCGATCCTCGACGTCGGCGGCGTGCTCGAGCAGTTCGACACCCCGGCGGAGGTGCTCGGCCGCCCCGCGTCGCCGATGGTCGCCGACTTCGTCGGCGCCGACCGCGGGTTGAAACGGCTCCGGGTCACGCCCATCGACCTCGCGTTCCTGGAACACCCGCCCACCGTGCGGCCGGAGGCCACGCTCGCCGACGCGAAGGCGGCGATCGCGCAGTCGGGCATGACCTGGGTCGCGGTGGTCGACGACGCGGGCGCGCTGCTCGGCTCGGTGCACGACGACGACGCCGGCGAGGGCGTGGCCAAGGAGCACCTGCAGCGCATCGAGGCATGGGTGCCCGTCGACGCGCCGCTCCAGGACGCGCTGGCGATGACGTTGCTCACTGACCGAGGCTGGGTCGCAGTGATCGACGGCGACCGCTTCGTGGGGGTGCTCACCCCTGAGGCGGTGTACCAGTCGCTCCGAGAGTCGCTCGCGGCCGCCGAGCGCGAGCCGCACTGACCTCACCAGACCACGCTCGACCAGGAGGACGAACCATGCCGCACCCCGCCGAACTCTTCGACCTCACCGGCAAGGTCGCGCTCGTCACCGGCGGCAGCCGCGGCATCGGCCGCGCCGTCGTCGAGGGGTTCGCCGCCGCGGGCGCGGACGTCGTCGTCGCGAGCCGCAAGCTCGAGAACTGCGAGACAGCCGCGCAGGAGATCGAGCAGGCCACCGGTCGCCGCGCGTTACCAGTCGGCTTCAACGTGAGCCACTGGAGTCAGTGCGACGCGCTCGTCGACACGGTGTACGACACCTTCGGGCGCTGCGACGTGCTCGTGAACAACGCAGGGTTGTCGCCCCTCTACGAGAGCCTGCCGGCCGTCACCGAAGAGCTCTACGACAAGACCCATGCCGTCAACGCGAAGGGTCCGTTCCGCCTCGCGTCGTTGATCGGCACGAGGATGAACGACGGTGACGGCGGCTCGATCATCAACGTGAGCACCGGCGGCGCGTGGCGACCGGACGCACACGACCTCCCGTACGCGATGGCGAAGGCCGCGCTCAACGCACTCACACTCGGGCTCGCCGGCGCGTGGAACCCGAAGGTGCGCGCCAACACCGTGTTGCCTGGCCCGTACGACACCGACATCGCCAAGGCCTGGGCGCCCGGCACGACCGATGCCATCGCGGAGATGAACCCGATGCGTCGCATCGGCCAGCCCGAGGACATGGTCGGCGTGTGCCTCTTCCTCGCCAGCGACGCGAGCTCCTACATCAACGGCGCGCAGATCCTCGCCGACGGCGGCTCGTTCCGCACCCTCTGATCAGATGGGCTGAATCACGCCGCGACTTCGCCGTCGGTGGAGGTGTCGGCGAACTGCGTGCGGTACAGCTCCGCGTAGCGACCACCAGCCGCGAGCAACTGGTGGTGCGTCCCCTGCTCGACGATCCGGCCATGGTCGACCACGAGGATGGCATCGGCCTCGCGCACGGTCGACAGGCGGTGCGCGATCACCAGGGCAGTACGCCCGTCGAGCGCGACGGCGAGTGCCGCCTGCACCGCTGCTTCGGACTCGGCATCGAGGTGCGCGGTCGCTTCGTCGAGGATCACGACCCGCGGCTCGGCGAGGAGCAGGCGCGCGATGGTGAGGCGCTGACGCTCACCGCCGGAGAGCCGGTACCCCCGCTCCCCGACCAGGGTGTCGAGGCCGTCGGGCAGCGATGCGACCAGGTCGGCGAGACGAGCATCGTGCAACGCGGCCCACAGTTCGGCGTCGGTTGCGCCGGGCGCCGCGTAGCGGAGGTTCGCGCCAACCGTGTCGTGGAAGAGGTGGCCGTCCTGGGTGACGACGCCGACGGTGGCACGGATCGCGTCGAACGACAGGTCACGCACGTCGACGCCACCGAGGCGAATCGTGCCACCCGACGCGTCGTAGAGACGCGGGACCAGCGCGGCGATGGTCGACTTCCCCGCGCCCGACGACCCGACGAGCGCGACGGTCTGGCCCGCGTCGACACGGAAGCTCACATCGTGGAGCACCTCCGCGCCGATCCGATCGTCGAGGGTCGCGACCGCCTCCAGCGAGGCGAGCGACACCTCGTGCGCGGCGGGGTACGTGAAGCGCACGTGATCGAACGTGATCGAGGTCGGCTCGTCGGCCAGCGCGACCGCGTCGGGACGCTCCTGCACCATCGGTTCGAGGTCGAGCACCTCGAAGACCCGTTCGAAGCTCACGAGCGCCGTGACCACGTCGAGGCGCGCGGTTGCCAGCGCAGTGAGCGGCCCGTACAGGCGGTTGAGCAACAGCGCCAGCGTGACGACGGTGCCCGGTGCGATCTCACCCTGCAGCGCGAGGTAGCCGCCGAGCCCGTACACCAGCGCCTGGGCAAGGCCGGAGACGAGCGTCAGCGCGCGGAAGAAGACCTCCATCGCGACCGCCGATCGCACCCCGATGTCGCGTACGCGCTCTGCTCGCCGGCCGAACTCGTCGACTTCGTCCACCGGGCGGCCGTAGAGCTTGACCAACGTCGCGCCCGGCGCAGAGAACCGTTCGGTCATCTGCGTCGTCATCGCAGCGTTGTGGTCGGCCGCTTCGAGTTGGAGCGCACCGACCTTCGCCCCGACCCGCCGAGCAGGGATGACGAAGACGGGCAGCAGCACCAATGCGAGCGCCGTCACCTGCCACGACAACTCGAACATCACGGCCAAGGTGAGCGTCACTGCGATCAAGTTGGTGACGACGCCGGCCAATGCCGAGGTGAACGCGCGCTGCGCGCCGATCACGTCGTTGTTGAGCCGGCTGACGAGCGCGCCGGTCTGGGTGCGGGTGAAGAACGCGACCGGCATGCGCTGCACGTGCCCGAACACCTGCCGGCGCAGGTCGGAGATGAGCCCCTCGCCGAGGCGCGCAGAGGTGAGCCGCTCGAGGAGACCCACACCCGCGTCGATCACGGCGATCAGCGCGATCACGAGCGCGAGCGTGATCACGACGGACACCGCCTCGTGCTCGACGATGGCGTCGACCGCGCGACCGGCGAGGAGCGGCGAGGCGACGCCCAGGACCGCGGAAATCGTCGCCAGGGCGAGGAACCCGACGATGGTCCTCGCGTGTGGCCGTGCGAACGACGCGACCCGTCGTACCGTCGCGCGGGTGATCGCCCGACGCGGCTGCGCGTCCTGCATCGCGCTCTGCAACGCGCTCCACGTCCCGAACTCGCTCATGGCTTCAACTCGGTCATGCGGCACACCATACGACCTCAAGTTCACTTGAAGTCAAGGAAATTCACGGTACCCTGGTCGCATGGACATGGAGCTCTCGATCGGCGCGGTGAGCGAGCGGACGGGCGTCGCGGCGTCGGCGCTGCGCTACTACGAGGACGAGGGCCTGATCCACGCCACGCGGTCAGCCGGTGGTCAACGCCGCTACCACCGCGACACCATCCGCCGCGTCTCGTTCGTTCGCGTCGCTCAACAGGTCGGGCTCACGCTCGACGAGATCCACGAGGCACTGGGCTCCCTTCCCGACAAGCGCACGCCCACACACAAGGACTGGGAGCGACTCTCCGCGTCGTGGCGGCCGCGCCTCGACGCGCAGATCGCGATGCTCGAACGACTCCGCGACCGCCTCGACGGCTGCATCGGATGTGGCTGCCTCTCGCTCGGCGTGTGCAAGCTCGCCAATCCCGACGACGAAGCCGGCGCACGCGGCCCCGGGCCGCGCTTCGTGCTCGAGGCCGAGTGACCTGTCGTCAGCGCGGCGACGGACGGGTGGTGCCGAGCAGGCCGGGCGACGACATGACTTCGCTCACGACCACTGCGTCGCCGCGCAGTGCCATCGTCGCGGCGCGAACGCCGGTCGCTGACTGAAATGCGGCGCCGCGCGCGCGTGCGGTGCCGACCACGAGCGTCTGTGCCACCGCGCGCGCGCCGCCGTTCCCCGCCGGGCCGTCTGCCCCGGGCCACCGTGGACCGGCGTACTGGTCGCTTCGCAGGACCGGCTCACCGGCGACATCGACGTGCATGCGTTGCCAGAGCGAGCCCGATGGTTCATCGTGACGGCCCAGCACGACCTCGTCGCGCAGCACCAAGCACGCGCCGGCACCGAGCGCCACGCGTGTCCGCATCCGGTGGTCACAGCGCTCGACGAGCAGCAGCGGCTCCGGGAGCCACCACAACGTCGCGCCGGCCGCCACCGTGATGTCGAGGTCGCAGCGCGACGGCGCCCCGGTCACGCCGGGAAGCGCGATCGTGGCCGCCGCGCTGCGGACGACCAGCGACGCGCCTGCTTCGACCCGAACGTCGAGGTGGAGTCGATCACCGCCGAGCGGTCCTGCCGCACTGCCCACCAGGTAGACGCCGTCCGGGGTCGTGCGCCATGTGACGGGCGGCGACGATCGCATGGTGGTGCACCGGGTGCCACCTTCCGCACACTCGGCCACCAGGCGGGCGCACGCGACGACCGCGCTGGTCGTCACACCAGTGCATCGGTCGACAGGTGGCTGCGCACCCACTGCGCAACGGCCGTCGCGAGCGGGTCGTCGGCCAGTGAGCAGAACACGATGGGCCGGTCACCGCGCTTGTCGACTGCGTCGCGAGCCATCACGTCGAGGTCGGCACCCACCATCGGGGCGAGGTCGGTCTTGTTGATCACGAGGAGGTCCGACCGCGTGATCCCCGGGCCTCCCTTGCGCGGCACCTTGTCGCCGCCCGCCACGTCGATCACGAAGATCTGCACGTCGACGAGCGCACGGCTGAACGTGGCGGTGAGGTTGTCGCCGCCACTCTCGAGCAGGAGCAGCGCCGGGTCGAATTCCGCCTCCAGCGCGTCGAGGGCGTCGACGTTCTCGCTGATGTCGTCGCGGATCGCGGTGTGCGGGCAGCACCCCGTCTGGACGCCGACGATCCGCTCCACGGGGAGCACGCCGGTGCGCTCGAGGATGGCCGCGTCCTCGGTGGTGAAGATGTCGTTCGTGACCACGGCCACCGAGACCTCGCCGGCCAGGTTGCGGCACAGCGCCGCCACCAGCGCGGTCTTGCCGCTCCCGACAGGCCCCCCGATGCCGACGCGCAGGGCTCGTCCGAGTCGGCCGCCCGGGAGCCCGCGCCCGGCCTCCTCGAGCGGTTCGTCGTGCGCGTGCGGGTGTGCATGGCCGCTCCCCATCTTGTGCTCCTCCCGTTCAAGTCGTGAACATCCGCATGTCCCACGTCGCGTGCTCCACCGCCGCGATCTCCACCACGGGGCCCGTTCCGGCAGGGAGGTCGTGGAGCGCGCCCCTGCCCGCGACGACCGCCCGTCGCGCGACGGCCTCGCCGTCGGCTTGCACCGCCGCCAACACCCCGGCGACCGCGAAGGGGTCGAGCCCGAGCAGCCGCACCCCCGCCTGCGCCGGCGTGCTCACGGCGTGGTGCACCGCGAGGCGTGCGACCTCCCCGTCGTCGATCCCGGCCACCCGTCCCACCACGCCCCACGTGCACGCCTGGTGGAGTCCGTCGGGCGCGGCGAGGGCGACGTCGGCCCAGATCGGCGACGCCCAGCATCGCGACGCGACTCGCACGAGTTGGCGGCCCAGGCGCCGCGACGCGTGACGCAGCGGCGGTGCGAGCATCCGCGCGTCGGCTTCTGCATCGAGGACCCGCAACACGACGCGCGGTGGGTCGGCGGTCCCGTCGGGATCCAGCCGACGCGCCGTCGCCACCGCGAGCGCGGCGTCGGTGAGCCCCGCAGTGTGAAGACGACCGCGCACATAGGCGGCGAGTGACGCGATGTCGTGCACGCGACCGTCGGACACTGCTGCCTCGACACCGCCAGAGTGCGCGTGACCACCTGCGGGGAAGCGGCCGTCGGCGAGGAGGAGGGTGGCGAGGGTCATCGGTACACGCTCAGAAGAGGAAGTAGCGCTGGGCCATCGGGAGCTCGGTCGCGGGATCCGCCTCGATCAGGTCGCCGTCGATCGTGACCGCGAAGGTGTCGGGATCGACGCGCACGTCGGGACGGGCGTCGTTCTCCGGCATGTCGGCCTTGGTGAGCCCGCGCACGTCGCGCACGCCGACGAGGCGCGAGCCCAGACCGAGGTCGGCGAGGCGACCCGCGTCGAGGGCGAGCGGAGCCACGAACGTGAGGCTCGTCGCAGCAGCCACCGGCGGTGCAGCGCCGAACATCGGTCGGGGCAGGGTGGGCTGCGGCGTCGGGATCGACGCGTTGGCGTCGCCCATCTGCGCCCACGCGATCACGCCGCCCTTTACGACCACGTGCGGCCGCACGCCGAAGAACGCCGGGTCCCACAACACGAGGTCGGCCAGCTTGCCCACCTCGACCGACCCGATCTCGTCGTCGAGGCCGTGCGTGACGGCAGGGCAGATCGTGTACTTGGCCACGTAGCGACGGGCTCGGCGGTTGTCGGCCGGGCCGTCGCCCGTGAGCGTGCCGCGCCGGGCCTTCATCACGTGCGCGGTCTGCCACGTGCGCAGCACGACCTCGCCCACTCGACCCATTGCCTGGGAGTCGGAGCCGATCATCGAGATCGCGCCGAGGTCGTGCAGCACGTCCTCGGCCGCGATGGTCGACGGCCGGATCCGGCTCTCCGCGAACGCCAGGTCCTCGGGGATCGTCGGATTGAGGTGGTGGCACACCATCAGCATGTCGAGGTGCTCGTCGACGGTGTTCACGGTGTGCGGGCGGGTGGGGTTGGTCGAGCTCGGCAACACGTTGGGCTGTGACACGACGGTCACGATGTCGGGCGCATGGCCACCACCCGCGCCCTCGGTGTGATACGTGTGGATCGCCCGGCCCGCGATCGCGGCGAGCGTGTCCTGCACGTATCCCGCCTCGTTCAAGGTGTCGGTGTGGATCGCGACCTGCACCCCGGTCTCGTCGCAGACGCGCAGACACGCGTCGATCGCCGCTGGCGTCGTGCCCCAGTCCTCGTGGAGCTTGAACCCGGAGGCACCCGCCACGAGCTGCTCGCGCAGCGCCTCGGCGCGCACGGTGTTCCCCTTGCCGAGCAGCGCCACGTTGACGGGCCATCCGTCGAGCGCGCGCAACATCATCGCGAGGTTGAACGCGCCCGGCGTCACCGTGGTGGCCTTCGTGCCTTCCGCGGGCCCGGTGCCGCCCCCGATGATGGTCGTGATCCCCGACGCGAGCGCCTCCTCGAGGATCTGGGGGCAGATGAGGTGCACGTGGCTGTCGACGGCGCCCGCGGTCACGACGAGACCGTTGGCGGAGAGGATCTCGGTCGAGGGGCCGATCACGAGCGCCGGATCGACGCGGTCCATCGTGTCGGGGTTGCCGGCCCGGCCGATCCCCACGATGCGGCCGTCGCGCACGCCGATGTCCGCTTTGACCACTCCCCAGTGGTCGAGGACGACCGCGCCGGTGATCACGAGGTCCGGGGTTCCCTCGCCGCGCGTCGCGGCCGACTGGCCCATCGACTCGCGGATCACCTTGCCGCCGCCGAACACGGCCTCGTCGCCGCCCACGCAACGGTCCTCCTCGACCTCCACCAGGAGGTTGGTGTCGGCGAGGCGGATCCGGTCGCCGGTGGTCGGTCCGTACAGGCGCGCGTAGCGGTCGCGGTCGACGTGCATCAGGCGGCGCTGCCATCGTCGAGCGGACCGCCGACGTCGCCGCGCAGACCCGCGACGATCCGGAGCCCGCCCAGCGCGACGAGCTCCACCGGCCGTTCGATCCCCGGTTCGAAGCGCACCGACGTTCCCGCGGGGATCGCCAGCCGACGGCCGCGCGCGGCGGCACGATCGAACTGCAGCGCGGGATTGGCTTCTGCGAAGTGATAGTGCGATCCCACCTGGATGGGCCGGTCGCCCGTGTTCACCACGTCGACACGCATCAGGGCGCGGTCGTCGAAGAGCGCGACCGGCTCGTCACCCACGATGATCTCGCCTGGTGTCACGGGCACCGCACCGAGGGCCGCGTCATCCGATCGGCTCATGCAGCGTCACGAGCTTGGTGCCGTCGGGAAAAGTCGCCTCCACCTGCACCTCGGGGATCATCTCGGGCACTCCTTCCATGACGTCGGCGCGGGTGAGCACACGGCGACCGGCATCCATCAGATCGGCGACGGTGCGCCCGTCACGCGCGCCTTCGAACACGAACGACGAAAGGATCGCGATCGCTTCGGGATGGTTGAGCGCGAGCCCGCGCGCCTGACGGTCGCGCGCGACGATCGCGGCGAGGGTCACCATCAGCCGGTCCTGTTCGTGCGGTGTGAGGTGCAGCGCTGCGCTCCTTGTTCCTACACCGCGAGCAGTTCGGCGAAGGTGTCCATGTCGGCATCGTCGGTACGACCGTCGTGCACGATGAGCCCGCCGTCCATGACGGCGTAGCGATCAGCCAGGCGCAGCGCGAACTCCACGTACTGCTCGACGAGCAGGATCGACATCCCCACGTCCGCGTGCAACGCAGCGATCGCGTCCTCGATCTCGAGGATGATCGACGGCTGGATGCCCTCGGTCGGTTCGTCGAGCACGAGCAGCTTCGGTCGCGTGACCAGGGCGCGCGCGATGGCGAGCTGCTGCGCCTGGCCGCCGCTGAGGAGCCCCGCCGGTCGGCCGAGCAGCTTCCGCAGCGCGGGGAACACGTCGAGCGCGTCGTCGATCGCGGCCCGGTCGTTGCCCTTCGTGCGCTCGTGCACCACGCGCAGGTTCTCCGCCGCGGTGAGCTGCGGGAACACCTGATGTCCCTGAGGCACGTAGCCGATCCCGGCGCGCGCCCGCTTGTGGGCCGGCATCTTCGTGATGTCGACGCCGTCGAGCAGGACGCGACCCGACTTCGTGGGGAGGACGCCCATCACCGCGTTCAGCAAGGTGGTCTTGCCGACACCGTTGCGACCCATGAGACACATGAAGTCGTCGTCGTCGACTTCGAGTGACACGCCGAACAGCACCTCGGTGCGGCCGTACGCGACCCGCAGATCCTGCACTTCGAGCTTCACGGCGTGACCTCCTCGAGCACAGCGCCGCTGCGCGCGTCGCGCGACCGACCGAGGTAGACCTCGCGCACGTGCGGATCGGACTGCACCTCCTGCACCGATCCCTCCGACAGGACCTTCCCTTCGTGCAGCACCGTCACCCGCTGCGCGAAGCGACGGAGGAACGCCATGTCGTGCTCGATCACCACGACGGTGTGGTCGTGCGCGAGCTGCTGGAGCAGCTCGCCGGTGTCGGTGCGCTCCTGCGGGCTCATGCCGGCGACGGGCTCGTCGAGCAGGAGGAGGTCGGGACCCTGCACGAGGAGCATGCCGATCTCGAGCCACTGCTTCTGCCCGTGGCTCAACTGCTTGGCCATGGAATCGGAAGCGCCCGCGAGCCCGATGCGCTCCAGCGTCGCCGCCACCTCCGGGAGCACGCTGGTGCGCTGCCTGAGCAGCGACGCGGTCCGGCGGCGGAACGTCGCTGCCAGGTCGAGGTTCTCCACCACCGTCAAGGCCTCGAACACCGTCGGCGTCTGGAAGCTGCGCCCGATCCCGAGGCGCACGATCTTGTGCTCCTTCATCCCGCGGATGGACCGGCCGCGGAAGCGGATCTCGCCGCTGTCGGGCTTGGTGAGCCCGGTGATGCAGTCGACGAGGGTGGTCTTGCCGGCACCGTTCGGGCCGATGAGGAACCGCAGCTCGCCCTCCTCGACGGCGAGGTCGACCCCGTCGAGGGCTTGGAAGCCGTCGAAGCTGACCGACAGGTCGCGGACCTCGAGAACCGAATCGGTCACGCCCCCACCTCCGCGGGTGTCGGGTCGATCGAGGACTCGACCACGGGCTCGACGGCGCTCGGCGTCGAACGACCCGCCCGCACCCGCTTGAACGGTGAGGTCGCGACGTGCGCGATCGAGTGGAAGATCCCGACGATCCCGCCGGGGACGAACGCGACCACGACCACGAACAGCGCGCCCTGGAGGTAGAGCCAGTCGTCGGGCCGGCTCTCGCTGAAGCTCGTCTTGCCCCAGCTCACCAACAGCGCACCGATCACGGCGCCGTAGATCGAGGTGCGACCACCGATCGCGACCCACGCGACCATGATGATCGACGGCACCACCGCGAACTGGTTCGGCGCGACGATGCCGATGATCGGCGCGCTGAGCGCGCCTGCCAGTCCGGCCATGCCAGCCGACACCGCGAACGCGAGAGTCTTCGTGACCGCGGGGTCGTAGCCGAGGAAGCGCACCCTGTCCTCCCCGTCGCGGGTGGCGACGAGGAGTCGGCCGTACCGGCTCTTCACCACCTGCCGGGCGATCACGAGCGTCACGAACAGCCCGACGGCAGCAATGCCGAACAGGAACTCGTTCGTACCCGGCGCGTACTTGCTGCGGCCGAACACGGTCGAGAAGTTTGTGAGGCCGTTCGTGCCCGCGGTCAGCTGGAGCTGGCCCACCAGCAGCAACCAGAACACGAGCGCGGCGGCCTGGGTGAGGATGGCGAAGTACGCGCCCCGGATCCGGCGATTGAAGACGAGCCACCCGAGCGCGCCAGCGATGATCATCGGACCGAGCACCGCTGCAGGCGCGGCGAACCAGAGATGTTTGAACGGCTGCCACAGCCAGGGCAACGACTTGTAGTCGCTGTAGAGCGACATGAACTCCGGCATCGCGCCGTCGGGCACCTGCTCGAGGGAGAGGTACATGCCCATCGCGTACGCACCGAGGCCGAAGAACACACCCTGGCCGAGCGTGAGCATCCCACCGCGACCCCAGGCGATCGCGATGCCGACGGCGATGATGGCGTAGCAGAGGTACTCGGCCCATTGCCGGATGCGGGTGGGATCGCCGATGTAGTCGGGCCAGCGGTCGAGCACGATCGCGAACGCGGCGAAGCCGAGGAGCACCGGTCCCGATCGCATGAGGCGTGCCTTCACGGCCTTCACGTCGTGAGCCCCCGAGTGCGGAAGGTGACGATGCCGTTCGGGCGGAACTGCAGGAAGAGGATGACGATCCCGAGCGTGATGGCCTTCCCGATGCTCGCCGACGTCGAGTACTCGCTGAACGAGCTGACCAGTCCGAGCACGAGCGCCGCGATCACCGCGCCACGCAACTTGCCGATGCCGCCGAAGATGACCACCAGGAACGCGTCGATGATGTATGCCGTTCCCGTGCGGAACCCGATCGGGCCGATGAGCGCGACGGCGCATCCCGCGATGCCCGCGAGGCCGGACCCGAGCACGAACGTGAAGGTGTCGACCCTGCCGGTCGGGATGCCGCTCACCGCCGCGAGGTCGCGGTTCTGCATGACGGCGCGCATCCGGCGACCCTGCGCGAGCCGGCTCATGAAGGCCCACACCACGAGCACGACCGCCATCGCGAGGAACACGATGAAGAGCCGGGTGTGTGGCATCGTGAATCCGAACGCCTCGGTGTTGCCCTGCAAGAACGTCGGGACGTGGACCTCGACGTTCGGTGCACCGAACGTGTCCTTCGCGATCTGTTGGAGCAGCAACGCGATGCCGAAGGTCACCAGCAACGTGTCGAGCGCGCGTCCGTACATCCGCCGCACGATCAGGTTCATGAGGAAGCCCAGCAGGCCGCCCACGACGAACGCCACCGGCAGCGCGACGAGGAACGCGGTGCCGGCCGCGCCGGCGAACCACGACACCTGCGACTGCAGCACGTACGGCGTGAACGCTCCGGCCATGATCAGCTCGCCGTGCGCCATGTTGATCACGCCCATCTGACCGAACGTGAACGTGAGCCCGAGCGCGATCAGGAGCAGCACCGACGCGATGATCAGGCCGTTGAACAGTTGCTCGAGGAAGGTGCTCATCCTCCGCTTTCTCGAATCACCGTCGGGGCCGGGCGCTGCTCCGAGGAACAGCGCCCGGCGCCCGCGAGGTCGTCGTCAGGGACAAGGGTCCGCGCGGTGGCTCAGCCGCACTCTCCGTTCGAGAGGCCCTTGGCCCACTTGTAACCACTGCCCGTGAGGCAGGGGTCCGGCTTGATGGGCGCGTCCGATGCCCACACCTCGTCGATGAGGCCTTCGGAGTTGATCATCCCGATCCGCGCCGTCTTGTAGACGTGCTGGTTCTTCTTGTCGACGGTCAACGTGCCTTCCGGCGTGTCGAGCACCAAGCCCTTCGCCGCCTTCTTGACCTTGGCGACGTCGAACGACCCGGCCTTCTCCACCGCAGCGGCCCAGATGTAGACCGAGTTGTATCCCGCCTCGATCGGGTCCGACGTCACGCGGTCCTCGCCGTACTCCGCCTTGAACGCCTTGACGAACTCGGTGTTCTTCGGGTTGTCGGTGCTCTGGTAGTAGTCCCAGGCCACGAGGTTGCCCTCGATGTTGTCGAGCCCGATCCCGGTGACCTCTTCTTCGGCCACCGACACCGACACCGTCTGGATCTTGTCCGGCGTGTTGCCCTTTGCCTTGAGCTCCTTGAAGAACGCCACGTTGCTGTCGCCGTTCAGGGTGTTGAACACCACCTGCGGCTCGGCGTCGAGCACCTTCGACACGATGGTCGACACTCCGGTGTCACCGAGTGGGAGGTAGTCCTCGCCCACGATCTCCAGGCCCTTCGCCTTGGCGTAGGCCTTGATGATCTTGTTCGCGGTGCGGGGGAACACGTAGTCGCTCCCCACCAGGTACACCTTGGTCATCCCCTCTTCCTTGAGGTAGTCGAGCGCAGGGATGATCTGCTGGTTCGTGGTGGCACCCGTGTAGAAGATGTTCGGCGACTGCTCGAGCCCCTCGTACTGGACCGGGTAGAAGAGCAGGCCGTTCAGGCCCTCGAACACCGGCAACATCGCCTTGCGGCTCGACGACGTCCAGCCGCCGAACACCACCTTGGCCTTGTCGACGGTGAGCAGCTTCTCCGCCTTCTCGGCGAAGGTCGGCCAGTCGGAGGCGCCGTCTTCCACCACCGGCTTGATCTGCTTGCCGAGCACGCCGCCCTGCGCGTTGATCTCCTTGATCGCGAGCAACTCCGAGTCGCGCAGCGCGACCTCGCTGATCGCCATCGTGCCGCTCAGTGATTGGAGCACGCCGACTGTCACCGTGTCACCGGAGCTCTGCGCGCCGGCAGTGCTTCCGAGTGACGCCCCGACAATTGTCAGGGCGAGCACGAGACCGATCATCAGTCGCGACACACGCTTTCGCTTCATACGTTCCCTCTCATCGGATGCGGATGGCGAACAAGAAGCGGAACGTAGATTCAGCGAGTTGCTCTCACGTCTCGCCAACATGTCGCGCACGTGAACAGCCACTCCTCACTTCCTGACAGATCGAGCGCGATCCGGTGCACGCGATGTCGCGCGCGCGTAAGGTCGACGCATGACGATCTTCGGTTTCGTGTTCGCGCACCTGGGCGGCCCGACGCACGGCCTCGTCGACGGTGTGCTGCACCCCCTCGTCGGTCCCGACCATCTCCTCGCGATGCTCGCGGTGGGGATCGTCGCGGCAGCGACCACGTCGCGCCCCGGCAGCTCGTTCGCGCGCGCGGACCCATGGGCAGCACCGGCCGCGTTCCTCACGGGGATGGCGGTCGGCGGTGCACTCGGTCTGGGCGGCTGGTCGGTCCCCGCAGTCGACCTCGCGATCGTCGTGTCGGTGATCGCGCTCGGCGTGGCCGTGGCGGGCGCGATCGGGAACCCGGCGATCTGGGTGCCGGTGCTCGTGCTCGCCGGCGTCGCGCACGGCAACGCGCACGGCGTCGAAGCACCCGCCGCGGCCAATCCGGTGCTCTACGTCGTCGGGTTCCTCGCGGCCACCGTCGCGCTCCACGTGTGCGGCGTCGTCGGTGGCGTCACGCTCCGGACACGACCGCTGCTGCGCGTCACCGTCGGCACCTGCATCGCCACCACCGGCATGCTTCTGGTCGTCTGATCGTCAGCCCGCGGGCCGGGAGCGTCAGTCCTCGGTCAGGAGGCCATACAGGCGCTTGCGCTTCCCGCACGATGTCGACAGCGCGGTTGATCTCGGCGCTGCCGAGGACCTTCCACGAGCTGACGACGCGCCGCTGCACCGCGGCCACCTCGCCTCGAACCGCCGCGACCGACTATCAACAGGTCATGCGCCTCGGATACGTCACGCCCAACAGCTGGGGGCTCGACACTCCCCAACAGGTCATCGATCTCGCCGTCCAGGCGGAGCAGCTCGGGGCGGACTCGCTCTGGGTCAGCCACCACGTCCTGCACCGCGGCTTCGTCGCCGATCGGCTCGAGAACCAGCTCCCCTACCACGATCCGCTCGTGATGCTGGCGGCGTTCGCGACCGCCACCTCGACCGCGCGGCTCGGCACCAGCGTGCTCGTGCTCCCATATCTGCACCCCATGCCCACCGCGAAGACGTTCGCCACCATCGACCACCTCAGCCAGGGTCGCGTCGACGTCGGAGTCGGCGTCGGCGGGCTGCGCGCCGAGCACGACACGATCGCGCAGGTGCCCTTCGAACGGCGCGGCAAGTACGCGAACGAGTTCATCGAAGTGATGCAGATGCTGTGGACGCCAGGACCGTCGTCCTTCGAAGGCCAGTTCTTCTCCTTCACCGACCTCGAGGCGTACCCCGGGGCCTACGAGGCGGGCGGGCTGCCGGTGTACGTCGGCGGCGGGGGTGAGGCGGCGGCGCGCCGCGCCGCACGGTTCGCCGAGGGGTGGCACGGCATCGGCCTCGAGCCCGATGCCGTCCCCGACATGATCGACGGTTTGCAACGGGCCTTCGCCGCCGAGGGTCGGTCGTTCGACGGCCGCCCGTTCCAGTTGCGACTCCACATCCCGATCGAAGACCAGGACCTCGACCAGTGGCGGCGGCGCTGCGACGCCTATGCCGAAGCGGGCGTGACCGAGCTCGTGCTCGCGCCGCAGAGCGGCGACGTCGAGGCGCACCGCGTGTGGCTCGACGCCATGGTGCCCACGCTCAGCAGCTGATCCCCGTCGCCGTTCATCGTGCGGCCGCCCGCGGGTTCGTTGTACCGTGCACAGAAACGCACGTACGCACGAGACGCCCGCTGGAGGCTGTGGTGACGGACACGTTCGAGACCATCACGTACGAGACGATCGACGACGGAACGATCGCCCGCATCGCGCTGAACCGGCCCGAGAAGCGCAACGCGCAGAACTCGCAGATGCTCTACGAGGTCCACGACGCGTTCATGGCTGCCGCGCTCGACGACGGCGTGAAGGTGATCGTGCTGAAGGGTGAAGGGCCGATGTTCTCCTCGGGCCACGACATCCGAGGTGGCAGCCAGAACGGCTACACCCACGACGCGATCTTCCCGTACAGCCCTGGCCTGCCGGGGTCCGAGGGCTACATGAATCGGGAGCAGGAGATCTACTTCCAGTGGTGCCGTCGCATCCACGACATCCCGAAGCCGACCATCGCGCAGGTGCACGGCAAGGTGATCGCCGGCGGCCTCATGCTCATGTGGGTGTGCGACCTCATCGTCGCGGCCGACAACTCCGAGTTCATCGACATCACCGCCGGGCCGCAGTTCATGGTGCAGGGCGTCGAGTGGTTCTCGCACCCTTGGGAGCTCGGTACCCGCAAGGCCAAGGAGATGCTGTTCACCGGTGAAGCGGTCACCGCGGCGGAGGCGTACAACCTCGGCATGATCAACCACGTGGTCCCGCTCGACGATCTCGAGGAGACCACGCTCACGCTGGCCCGCAAGATCGCGGCGCGATCGAACTTCGGGTTGAACCTCGCCAAGATGGCCGTGAACCAGGCGCTCGACGCGCAGGGGTTCTGGACTGCGCAGCAGGCGGCGTTCAACCTCCAGCACCTCGGCCACACCCATGCCCGCGTGTTGGGGATGCTCGAGGCGCAGAAGCAGGCAGCCGAGGAGCAGGCCGCGCCGGCGAAGGCCGACGTGCCTGCCGCGAACTGAGCGAGACCGCGCCTGCCGCTGTTCGAGGGGCGAGCGCCCGCAGGTCCATCCGCACGCGTGGGTCGCGCCGACCGCGACGCTCGTCGGTGACGTCGTCGTCGAAGCCGGCGCCAGCAACTGGTACGGCGCCGTGCTGCGGTGCGACTACGGCTTCCACGCGTGGCAGGTGTTCGTGACGACAGCCGATGGCGACCTGCTGCTCGCAGAAGGATGGACGAAGACCGGTTGATCCGTGAGGCGGTCTAGGGTCGCTTCATGGATCGGGTCGTCGTGATCACCGGCACGTCGAGTGGCATCGGCCAGGCAACTGCAATCGCGTTCGCACAGGCGGGCGACACCGTCGTCGCCACCGTGCGGAACCCGGCGCGGGCAACGGAGCTGCGCTCGACGGCAGACCGCGCGGGCGTCGAGATCCAGGTGCTGGCGCTCGACGTCACCTCCGACGAGTCGGTTGACGCTGCGATCGAGCGGGTGCTCACCGAGCACGGCCGCGTCGACGTGCTCGTGAACAACGCGGGGCTCGGGATGCAGGCGACGCTCGACGAGCTGAGCATCGACGATCTCCAGCGAGCGCTCGACGTGAACTACCTCGGAGTCGCGCGCGTCACGAAGGCCGTCCTGCCGTCGATGCATGCCGCCGGCGCGGGGTGCGTGATCGTGGTCACCAGCATCGCAGGAGCGTTGGGTCAGCCGTTCAACGACGCCTACTGCGCGTCGAAGCACGCCGTCGAGGGCTTGTTCGAGTCGATGCGGCCGGTCGAGGCCGCGCTCGGGGTGAAGGTGTGCATCGTCGAGCCCGGGCCGGTGGCCACCCCGTTCCACGACTCCTCGGAGCAGATCGACTCGACTGATCCTGCGATCATGCGACTCAAGGCCAACTATCGCCAGATGATGGACGGCACCCTCGACCGCGCCCAGGACGCCGACGGCGTGGCCGAGGTGATCCTTGCGGTCGCCGACGATCCCGATGCCTCGTTGCGGCACCAGTCGTCACGGTTCACGGCGCGACTGCTCGAACGCAAGCTCGCCGACCTGAGCGGCGAGCAGGTGATCGCGATGACGTCGCCGTGGATCCAGCCCGCACCGGATCCCGGGTAGCGGTCAGTCCGGCTCGACGCGCTTCGACTTGGCCCGGCTCGGCGCGACGCGGGAAGGCTCATCGGGCTGCTTCGGGTAGACGGGCGGCCACGGCGCGTCCTTCAGCCCAGCCGCCTGATCGCGTGCGCGCAGCTCGAGCAGCGGATCGAGGGACTGCGGCGCGTCGTTCATCGCGGCCCACGGATCGGGATCCTTCGCGAGCCGATCAGGCAGCGTCGCGAGCGTGAGGTCGTCCGGGTGGATGTCGGGGAGCTCGTCCCAATGGAACGGCGTGGACACCTGCGCGCCCGGCCGTGAGCGCACCGACCACGCACCGAACACCGTCTTGTGCGGGGCGTTCTGGTTGTAGTCGACGAACACGCGGTCGCCGCGCTCTTCCTTCCACCACGCGGCAGTGAGCAGTTCGGGGTGGCGCCGTTCGAGCTCGCGCGCGATCGCCACCGCGCCGTGGCGGACGTCGTAGGAGTCCCAGCGCGGCTCGAGGCGCACGTACACGTGCACACCGCGGTTGCCCGTGGTCTTCGCGTAGCCCTCGATGCCGAGCTCCTCGAGCAACTCGTGCAGCGCGACCGCAGCGGCACGGATGTGTGCGAAGTCGTTGCCGGGCTGCGGGTCGAGGTCGATGCGCAGCTCGTCGGTGTGCTCGGGATCGGCGGCGAGGTACGGCCACGGGTGGAACCCGAGGCACCCTATGTTCACCGCCCACGCGACGTGCGCGAGATCGGCCACCACCATCGCGTTCGACGTGGTGCCGTTGGGCGTGCTCACGATCGTGGTCTGCAGCCACTCCGGCGCCGACTTCGGCACCCGCTTCTGGAAGAACGACGACCCCTCGGCGCCATCGGGGAAGCGCTGCAGCATCGTGGGCCGTCCGCCCATCGTGCGCATGAGCGGCTCGGCCACGCGCAGGTAGTGGTGCACGAGATCAAGCTTCGTCTCGCCGTGCTCGGAGAAGAACACCTTGCCCGGATTCGAGATCGTGACGTCGCGTCCGTCGATCACGAGCACGGTCTCATCACCCTTGGCCACCGCGTCACGGTAGTGGGAGCGGCAACGCGCTCACGGCGACGGCGGTCAGGCGTTCGCGACCCACGCCTCGAAGTCGTCCATCCTGTACTCGGGCAGCCGCTCCCAGATCTTGCGGTGCTCCGCGCCGCTTCCCGGCGGAGCGCGGGGCTACGCCTGGAGCTCCGCCACCTGCTCGTAGAGCACCATCGACGGGGGCGGATCCATCGCGAGCACGTCGCTCATGCGGAGCTCGCCGGCCGCCATCGCGGTGCCGATTCCGGCCTGCGCGGCCTCGAGATCGTCGGCCTCGATCTCGTAGATCGCGAGATGCGGCGTGCCGCCGCCCTCGCCACCGACCTGCGTGAACCGTCGGGCCGACGTGAACCCCGCGAGCTTGAGGATGTCGACCAGGTGCACGTCGTTGTACCAGTCGTGGAACTCGTCCTCGCGACCTTCTGCCGCCGCGGTCTGCACGAGCAGGATTCCCTTTGCCATCACGACCTCCGTCTCCCCCGCCGGCGATCGCGGCGTCCGGGCGGATCGACACTAACCCGCGCACACGCGTCGAGTTTCGGCGTCGCTGGACCACATCTAGTGTGGCCCGACGACGCCAGAAGATTCAGAGCAGCAAGAGATTCAGAGCACATGGGGACACGATGGGATCGACGGTCACCGGACCGATCACCGGCGGTACGCACGGCTGGGTGTTCGGCGCCGCGACGATCGATCTCGTGGTACTGGGACGACTGAGTCTCTGAGATTTTTCTCGCGCGAAGTGTCGATCTCGTCGCCGCCCGTTCGTGTAGGAGTCGAGGCCGCCACGAGGCGGTCCGGAGAATCCCGACGAGGAGTACCGAGATGACCCAGTACATGCTTTCCGTGCACAGCGTCGAAGGAGAGACGGCCCCGTCCGAGGAGCTCATGCAGCAGACGTACGCCGACGTCGACGTGTTCAACGCCAAGCTCCAGGCGAATGGCGCGTGGGTCTTCGGCGGCGGCCTCCACCCCGCTGACACCGCAACGGTCGTACGCGCCGAAGCCGGCGATGTGCTCGTCACCGACGGGCCGTTCGCCGAGGCGAAGGAGCAGCTCGGTGGCTTCTGGATCATCGAGGCCGCCGATCTCGACGCGGCGCTGAAGTGGGCCGCCGAGGCCAGTGTGGCGTGCGGAGGTCCGGTCGAGGTGCGCCCCTTCCAGGACGAGCCCGAGGCCTGATCGGCGCCACCGTGCCCAGCGAGCCGGCGGTGACGACGGCCGACATCGAGCGGGTGTTCCGCTCGGAATCCGGTCGTGCAGTGGCGAGCCTGGTCCGCTTCTTCGGCGACATCGATCTCGCCGAGGAAGCGGTCCAGGAAGCCTTCGTCGTCGCGCTCGAACGTTGGCCGGTGAGCGGGATGCCCCCGAGCCCAGCGGGCTGGATCATCACCACCGCGCGGAACCGCGGCATCGATCGCATCCGTCGTGAGTCCACCCGAGACGACCGACACGCAGAGGCCACGCGCATGCTCGAGCCGGACGACAAGGCCTTCGACACCAGCGCGGTCGACGACGACCGATTGCGACTCGTGTTCACCTGCTGCCATCCCGCGCTCGCTCCCGCCGCTCGAGTGGCACTCACCCTGCGACTCATCGCCGGTCTACAGACCCCCGAGATCGCGCGCGCGTTCCTCGTTCCCGAAGCGACGATGGCGCAGCGGCTCGTGCGAGCCAAGCGCAAGATCAGCGCGGCGAACATCCCGTACCGCGTGCCTACCGACGAGGAGCTCCCCGATCGTCTCCGTTCCGCGCTCGCAGTGATCTATCTCGTGTTCAACGAGGGATACCTGGCATCCGACGGTGACGCCCTGACGCGCGGCGAGCTGTCGGCCGAGGCGATCCGCCTGGCTCGTCTGATGGTCGAGCTCATGCCCGACGAAGCCGAAGCGCACGGTCTGCTCGCGCTCGTGTTGTTGACCGAGGCGCGCCGCGCCGCGCGCGCCGATGGCGAGGGCCGGATGGTCCGGCTCGCGGAGCAAGACCGGTCGCGCTGGGATCCCGACCTCGTTGCGGAGGGTCAGGACATCGTGCGCGGTTGTCTTCGCCGCAACCTGCCTGGTCCGTACCAGATCCAGGCCGCGATCGCAGCGGTCCACAGCGACGCTGCCTTCGCGGAGGCGACTGACTGGACCCAGATCGTGGCCCTCTACGACCAGCTCCTCGCGTACATGCCCACCCCCGTCGTGGCGCTCAACCGCGCGATCGCGGTGAGCGAGCGCGACGGCCCAGCGCCCGCGCTCGCGCTGCTCGACGATCTCGATGCCGCCCTCGACTCCTATCACCTCTACCACGCGGCCCGAGGCGACCTGTTCGAGCGACTCGGCGCGACGGACGACGCCGCGCATGCGTACACCGCCGCGCTGGCGCTCACCACGAACCGCGCTGAGCGCGAGCTCCTCGAGCGACGGCTCGGACGACTCGGTTGAAGTGGGGCGGAGTTCGAGTGCGTTGGCGCGGTCGTAGTAGCGAACTGCCACGGCGAACATCAGCGGTGCTGCCATCGCGACCGACAGCAGCTGGACCGCGATGTGATCAGCCCATCGTCTTCGCGCCGTCGATCGCCTCGCGGATGATGTCGGCGTGACCGGCGTGCTGCGCGGTCTCGCCGATCATGTGCAGCACGACCTCACGGGCTGACCGGTGCGTGTCGGGCGGGAACCACGGCGCCGGCGGGAGGAGGTGCGACGCGTCGAGGTCGTCGAGGCTCGCGATCAGCGCGTCGGTGCGCGCCGCCACCTCCGCGTAGTGCGCGAGCACGCCCTCGACGGTGTCACCGGGCTGCATCGCGAAGTTGGCATCGCGGTCACCCTGCGACGCGGCCTCGGTGTCCATCGCATCGGCCCCACCGACGATGAACGCCGCCCACACGGCCTCCGTGTCGGCGACGTGCTTCACCAGGCCGCCGAGGCACAGCGCGCTCACCGTGCTGCGCCGCGCGGCTTGTTCGTCGGTCATGCCCTCGAGGGTGTGGCGGAGGAACTCGCGGCGTTCGGCGAGGACGGCCAAGAGGGTGCGCTGCTCGTTCGTCATGGTGATCGTGCCCTTCTCTCTGGGTGCAGGTCGACTCGTGATCAGACCGTAGGCAACATTGCGGACAGTTTCTGTCCGCAATAGCGGATATTCTTCGGGAATGGCGGACCCGAGCTCCCGCATGCTGCGACTGCTCTCGCTGCTCCAACACCGCCCCTACTGGTCGGGTTCCGAGCTTGCCGTGCGGCTCGAGGTCTCCCCCCGCACCGTTCGGCGCGACGTCGATCGGCTGCGCGACCTGGGCTACCCGGTGAACGCGCGCCCGGGCGTGGACGGTGGGTACGAGCTCGCACCGGGTGCCGCACTCCCACCGCTCGTGCTCGACGACGACGAAGCACTCGCGCTGGTCATCGGGCTCCACGCCACGATCAACGGCGCGGTCGCGGGCGTGGCGGAAGCATCGTTGGCGGCGCTGACGAAGGTGGTGGCAGTGATGCCGCCGCGCCTGCGCCAACGTGTCGATGCGGTGCGCGCGATGACCGTCCCCTCGGAGCTCGCTGCCTCTCGCGCATCGGTCGCGCTCGACACGCTGGCCACCCTGGCGGTCGCGTGCCGCAACAACGAACGAGTCGCCTTCGCGTACGTGGACCGCGAGGGAGTCGCGAGCGATCGCGAGGTCGAGCCGCACCGCATCGTGCTGGTCGGCGACCGTTGGTATCTCGTCGCGTTCGACACGACGCGCCGCGACTGGCGCACCTTTCGCGTCGATCGTCTCCGCGATCTCGAGGCGCTCGGGAGCCGCTTCCACCCACGCGACCTCGGCGTCGACGCGGCGACCTTCGTCGAGCGCGGCCTCACGCAGGTGACGGCGCTCCACACCGTCGAAGCCATCGTCGAAGCGCCCGCCGCGGACGTCGCCGCGCGGATCGGGCAGTGGGTGACGGTCGAACCCCTCGACAGCGGGCGGTGTCACGTCACGATGATCACCGAGTCGCTCGACTGGCCTGCGTTCGCGTTCGGCGCGCTCGGCGCGGAGTTCACCGTGGTGTCACCACCCGAATTCGCCGAGCACCTCGACGACTGGTCGAAGCGGTTCGCTGCTGCTGCTGCGTCGCTCGATCGGTAGGGCAGGGCGCAAGCGCGGCGTCGTGTGGTGACGACTCGTCACGACCGGCGATACTGCGCCGAGCCGACCTTGCCCAAAGCGATCAGGCCCAAGGTGAACAGGCCAAAGGTGAACGCGGAGGATGTGACCGTGAGCGATGCCGAATCGGAAGCGAGCGCCCGCGCCGTCGTGGACTCGCTGCGCACGTCGAGTGACCATCTCCGTGCGCTCGTGACCCCGCTCGACGACGACGCCCTCGCCGGCCCCGCGTACCCGACGGAGTGGACGATCGCCGACGTCATGTCGCACGTCGGCTCCGGTGCGGTGATCATGCAGCGCCGCGTCGACGACGCGCGCCGCGGCCTGTCGACCCCCGACAACTTCGCGCCGTCGGTGTGGGACGAGTGGAACGCGAAATCGCCGCGCGCGAAGGCCGACGACGGCCTGGCGGCGGATCAGGCACTGGTCGAGACGCTCGCGGGGCTCGCCGACGTCGACGAAGATCCGCTCGAGTTCGAGATGGGACCGATGACCTTGGGCTTCGCTGAGTTCGTCGGATTGCGGTTGAACGAGCACACCCTCCACACGTGGGACATCGAGGTCGCGGTCGATCCCGCCGCGGGCTTGCCCGACGGGGCCGCTGCGAGCGCCGTCGACAACCTCGCGCTCATCATGCGCTACACGGCGCGCCCGACCGGCGACGCGCGCACCATCCACGTGCAGACCACCGATCCGACGCGCTCGTTCACGGTGACCTTGGCGCCGGACTCGGCGAGCTGCGAGGCCGATGACGCCGAGGCCGCGGCCGCGGCCGACGTGGTGCTCCCGGCCGAGGCGTGGGTGCGGCTCGTCTACGGTCGACTCGACGCCGAGCACACGCCGGCGTTCACCGGCGATGCGAGCACGCTCGAGACCCTTCGCCAGGTGTTTCCAGGGCCCTGACGTCGATGGCCTGACCTCGTATCGCGGTCAGGAGACGACCACTCGAGCCTGCGCCAGGTTCGGGATGCGGCGTGCGGTGGACGACGTGTCGCCCTCGCGGTGCGAGTGCTGTGCAGGTCGGCGACCCCAGTGGTCGAGGCCGATGGCGGTGAGCACCTGGTAGTAGCAGCGGCCGACGGCGGTCGACTCGTCGACGAGGTCGATCTGGTGGGTCCCGGTGAAGTGGCGCACGTAGATGGGCGGGCCGCCCTCGTCACGGGTGCGGTCGCGCGCGCCGGTGAAGATCTCGATGATCTCGTCGCGGCCCGTGTAGACGCTCACCGGTGTGCATGACCGCGTCGGGAGCGAAAAGCTCGAGCACCTGCGGGAAGCGACCGGTGTCACCGTTCGCGTTGTAGCGGGCGACGAGGTCCCGAATCTCCTCTCGCGCTGACAGCTCCCAGAGCTCCACGACTACCCCCCGGATCGGCTCGGTCGGCACCATATCCCAGGCCCCGACGGTCGGCGCTAGCTTCTCCAACGATGCAGTTCGAGCTGACTGAGCTCACGGCCGACGAGCTCGCACTGCGCGCCGAGGTGCGCGAGTTCCTCGCTGCCGAGCTCCCCCGCGGTTCCTTCACCCCCGGGCTCGGCATGAACGCGGCCAAGGACCCGGCGTTCTCGCAGAAACTCGGCGCCAGGGGCTGGTTGGGCATGGCCCTGCCGACGAAGTACGGCGGGCACGATCGCAGTGCCGTCGACCGGCTGATCGTCACCGAGGAGCTCTTGCGCTGGGGCGCGCCGGTCGGCCACCACTGGGTCGCGGACCGCCAGTCCGGTCCGGTGATCGCGCGCTTCGGCACCGAGGCGCAGAAGCAGCGCTTTCTCCCGCCCATCTGCCGCGGCGAGCTGTCCTTCTCGATCGGCATGAGCGAGCCCGACAGCGGCAGCGACCTCGCGTCGCTGTCGACGAAGGCCACGCGCGACGGCGACGGGTGGGTCGTCAGCGGTCGCAAGATCTGGACGTCGTGGGCCGACCGCAACGACTGGATGATCCTGCTCTGTCGCACCGCGTCGATCGAGGAGACAGGCGACAAGCGCCTCGGGATGTCGCAGCTCATCGTCGACCTGCGTGCACCGGGCGTGGAGGTCACACCGATCACCTTCATCGACGGCACCGCGGATTTCTGCGAGGTGGTGCTCGACGATGTGTTCGTGCCCGAGGAGCTGCTCCTCGGCGAGCTCGGCGCGGGTTGGAGCCAGAACACGTCAGAGCTTGCCTTCGAGCGCGGTGGCCCCGACCGTTGGCTCAGCACCTATCTCGTGGTCGAGGAACTGCTGCGCGAGCACGAGGACGACCGTCCGCTGCCGGACGAGTTGGCCGACCTGCTCGGCACGGCCGCCGCCAACTACTGGGTGCTGTGCAACCTCACGTTGTCGGTGGCGCGGTCGATCGACGCGGGTGGCTCCCCGTCGATCGAGGCGTCGTTGGTGAAGGAGATGGGCACGCGCTTCGAGCAGGACGTGCTCAACGCGGTACTCGCATTCGTCGAGTTCGAACCGAGCCTGCCCGCGCGTTCGCTGCTCGAGCAGGTGCTGGTCACGGCGACGCTCACCGCGCCCTCGTTCACGATCCGCGGCGGTACCAACGAGGTCCTGCGGTCGGTGGCGGCAAAGGGGCTGCAACCGACCGGAGGCCGGCGATGAGCACTGCCGTCCCGAGCACCGGCGTCCCGAGCACCGGCGTCCCGAGCGCCGGCGTCCCGAGCGCCGGCGTCGACCCGCTCCTCGTCGAGACGGTCGAGCGCCTCCTCGAGGAGGAAAGCACCTTCGACGCGGTCGAGCAGGCCGAGACCGACGGCTGGTGCGCGCCGGTGTGGGACGCGCTCGAGGCGTCGGGATTCCCATGGATCTCGCTCGCCGAGGATGTCGGCGGATCGGGCGGATCGCTCGCCGACGCGATGGCGGTGCTGCGCAGCGTCGGACGCCACGCCGCGCCGGTGCCGCTCGCGGAGACCGGCGTGCTCGGCGGGTGGCTCGCCGCCGGGGCCGGCTTCGAGCTGCCGAGCGGACCCACCACGGTGGTCCCCGATTCGCGCGCGCTCACACTCGACGGCGGACGCCTGCGCGGTGAGGCCACCGTGGCCTGGGCGCGCCCGGCAGCCCGCGTGCTCGCCGTGGTCGACGCCCCCGACGGGCCGCTGATCGTGTCGGCACCTCCCGACCAGCTCGACATCGAGCCACGCACCAACCTGGCCGGCGAGCCGCGCGACGTGGTGCGGTTCGACCATGCGCTCGCCGACCTCGAGCACGCCCCGGCAGCGTCAGGCGTCGACGGCGACGCGCTGTTGCAGCGCGGATGCCTGACCCGAATCGTGCTGTCGGCCGGTGCGCTCGAGACGCTCACGCAGTTGACCGTCGATTACACGAACGAGCGGCGCCAGTTCGGCAAGCCCGTCGCGGCGTTCCAGGCCGTGCAGCTCCACCTCGTCACGATCGCGCAGGCGTCAGTGCGCGCGTCGATGGCGGCCGACCTCGCGACACGGGCGCTCGCCGCCGGCGACGCGCGCTTCGAGATCGCGGCCGCGCGGGTGGTCGTCGACGCTGCCGCGGTCGAGGCGACACGCGCATCGCATCAGGCCCACGGCGCGATGGGCGTGACCCGCGAGTACCGGTTGCACCACTTCTCGCGTCGCTTGTGGGCGTGGCGGCACGAGTACGGCGCGGCGAAGCACTGGCGGCGCGCGCTCGGCACCGACATCGCGGCCGCCGGCGCCGACGAGCTGTTTCCGACGATCAGCCGATAGTCGGCGCCCGCTCGTTCGGCGGTCGAACCAACGACAGGATCGACGTCATGGGCCTGCTGGACGGCAGGGTGATGACTATCCGGTCGAGGTCGAGCGGCAAGGTGTTGCGACGCCGAGCTCGTCGTCACCGCCATCGACGCGGCCCCGCTCGGCGCACCGCGCGATGATGACCGCCAGGCCACTCCGTCAGCAGGGGAGCACGCATGATCATCGAACGGTTCCCGGTCGAGGCGTCGCACATCTTGATGTTCGCCCGCGCCATCGGCGATCCCAACCCCGCGTACGTCGACCCCGACAGCCCCGAGGCGCAGGCCCTCGGCGGCGTGGTCGCTCCCCCGACCTTCTCCATGGCCGGCTCGCAGTTCGACCCCGACAACGTGTTGCGGCCCAAGCCGGGTGAGCCGTGGTTCGGATCCGGACGCGAGCCCAGCGGCGCAGTGAGCGAAGGCAGCGGACTGCTCCACGCCGAGCAGGTCTTCGAGTACCACCAGCCGCTGCGCGCCGGGATGGAGCTCGTCGCCACGGAGCGCGAAGGCAAGAGCTGGGAGAAGGAGAGCAAGCGCGGTGGCCTGCTCAAGTTCTCCGAGACGATCACCGACTACCGCGATGCCGCCACCGGCGAGCTCGTGGTCAGCGCCACGCTGGTCGGCGTCATCCCTGAGCGCCCCGTCGACCAGGACGCGTGACGTGACGGCTTCGGCGAAGGATCTCGAGGTCGGCGATGCACGCACGCTCGTGGTGATCGACAACCTCACGCGCACGCAGATCGTGATGTACGCGGGAGCTTCGGGCGACTACAACCCGCTCCACTCCGACGAGGTGTACGCCACACAATCGGCGGGCTATCCCTCGACATTCGCCCACGGCATGCTCAGCATGGGCGCGACCGGTCGGGTGCTCACCGACTGGTTCGGACCCGATCGGTTGCTGCGCTACGCGGTGCGGTTCGTCAACCAGGTGTGGCCGGGCGACACGCTCACCGCCACCGCGACCGTCGAGGCGATCCGCGAGGACGGCGACGGCCCGGTGGTCGACATCGCGGTCTCGACCGTCAACCAGGACGGCAAGCCGGTCGTCACCGGCACTGCGATCGCCCGACTGGATCCCTGACCCGTCCAAGCGACCGGGCCCGATCAGTCGCCGTGAACTTCCTCCGTCGCGGTTGTCACGTCGATCTCGAACCACACTGTCTTTCCGCCCTCCGCGCGTCGCTCGGTCCCCCACTCGTTCGCCAGGGCGTCGATGAGGAGCACACCGCGGCCGCGTTCAGCCAAGGGTCCGGGACTGCGCTTCACCGGAGGTTCGTCGCTCGGGTCCTCGACCTCGACCCTGATCGAGGTGGGCGTTCGCCACGCTCGGAGCGTCATCGGCGCTCCGACATGGCGAACGACATTGCTGACGAGCTCCGTCGTGAGCATTTCGGTCACGTCCCCGAAGCCGTCGAGATCCCAGGTCTTCAGCGCCTCGCGGAGGAACGCGCGCGCCGTGGCCGACGAATTGGGAAGCGGTGGCAGGTGCGTCTCGACGCTCTCCACCAGAAAATCCTCCAATCGCGTCCTGAAGTCCTCCCCATCGCCCCCGCGTTGGAAACACGAAGTAGGTTTCGGCCGGGCAACGAGGGACCGGGATTGCAGATGACGGAGTTGTCGCTCGACGTGAGCTCTGACCGTGAGGGCCATGTCGTCATTGCCGTTGCGGGCGAGGTGGAGATGACGACGGCGCCGCAACTCGCCGACTGCATCCTCGAGCACGCGACGATGGACGTCCTGGTCGACCTCTCGGGCGTCACGTTCCTGGACTCCACCGGCATCACGGCACTCGTGCGCGGCTACAACGAGCTCCGCAAGAACGGACACACCTTCCGCACGACGGGCGAACGCGACGTGATCCTGCGGGTGCTGGAGATCTCAGGCCTCGACGGCATGTTCCACGGCGACCCTTCCGCCGACAACCCTCCTTCCGACGACCCTCCCTCCAGCTAGGTCAGTACTCGTCCGAGCCTTGTACCCAGAGGAAGGACTGGATGTCGATCTGGTCCCGCGGCGCCAGGTCGGTGAGGTCGTGCCTCACGACTCGGCAGAGCTCGAGAAAGCTCGAGTAGGTCTCCCAGTTCGGCTGTGATGAGTACGTGAGGTCGAAGCCATACCTTCGAGCGGCGCGTTGCATGGCTACCGGCTTGAGAAAGGCGTGCACCCGTGGACGGGCGATGAACCCGAAGACGGTGAGGATCGGCCACGTGAGCACGCGGGTCTGCCTCCGAGGGAGCGCGGCAACCGCGTCGATCCAGCGCTCGAATCGTTGCCGCTCGGTGCCGGCGCCCCAGAGCCAGTCGTAGCACCCGTCCGCGAACCGTCGAGCTCCGTCGTCTGAGCGAACGACTGCATCCTTCAGCGCCATCTTCTCGTACGAGAACAGCAACGGCTGTCCGGCTTCGATACGAACTGCCGCGCTGCTCACCTCTTGGTGCTGTTCGGCTTCGAGCTTGGTCCTGAACTCGTCCTTGGCACCGATCTCGGTGCGCCATCTTCGGTGCGCACGCCACTTGTAGTCACGCTCCCACGCCAGGTAGGTCTCGTCCGAGAAGCCGTCGGGAAACTGTCGAAGGAAGCGCCGGCGACAGTCGCGGGCACCCTTCGAGGGCATCAGGTCGAGTCTCGCCGCTGCAGGACGATGAGCGCGATGTCATCCTGCGGGACGGTGTCGGCGACGAGCTTCCGCATGATCTGCGCGGCCACGGCCTCGGGGGGACCTGCGACGGTTGCATCCTGGAGCCGCTGAAACCCGACGTCGAGGGATTCCCCGCGCCGCTCGATCAGGCCGTCCGTGTAGAACGCGACGGTCGTGCCGGGCGCAAGGGCAATTGTCGTCGAGCGCCGAGCCGGCCGCGGCGACCGCACGCCCAACGGAGGGCTCGTCTCGATCTCCGCGAACGTCGCCGCACGCTCCGGAGTCGCGACGACCGGCGGGGGGTGTCCGGCCACGGCGATGGTGAGCGCGTCGTAGGGGGGCGCGCTGACCGCGCACGCGACCGTCGCGAGTGCGCCGATCTCGAACTGCTCGACCTTGCGATCGACGAGGTCGAGCACGTGCGCCGGCGAGGTGTCCAGCAGCGAGTAGGCCCGGAGGGCGCTCCGTATGCGTCCCATCACGACTGCCGCGTGCACGCCGTGGCCGGCGACATCGCCGACGACGATCCACACCTGACCCGACGGCAGCATGAACAGGTCGTACCAATCGCCGCCGACGGCCCGGTCTTCTGCTGGGACGTACCGCGCGGCAAAGCCGAGCCCCGGGACCTCGGGGAGCCTCGAGGGCAACAGGCTCCGTTCGAGCAGCACGGCCGCGGCCCGCTCGATTGCGAACGCGCGCGTCTGCATCGCTCCCGCCATCCGGTCGGCGACGATCTGCAGCAGCATGCCGTCCTGTTCACTGAACGGCCGAGTGTCGAGTCGGCCCACGTGGAGGACGCCGGCCACTGCGTTCCCGCTGAACAGCGGCACGCCGAGCATCACCTGGATACCCGTCTCCCACAGCAGCGGGTTCGAGACCGTGGTCTCGTCGACGCGTTCCAACCAGACCGGGTGCTTCGTTGCCGCGATCCGCCCTGCGAACCCGGTTCCGAGCGGCACCCTCACGCCTTGGCGAACCTCGCTCTCGATGCCACACGCCGCTCGCGCAACGAGATCGTTGGAGGTTTCGTCGAGCAGGAGGACTGCCGCGGTGTCGACATCGAAGATGTCGCGCACGCGGTCGAGGAGCTCCACCAGCAGGTCGTCGACGTCGAGACGCGTCAGCCGACTGTCAGTGAGCGCCTCGAGGTTCTCCAGACGAGCGGTGACGTCATCGCCCAGGTCGAGGAACTCGGCTGCCTTCACCGTCACAGATTGCCCGAGCGTCATCGCTTCATCGATGCAACGGGTGTCGGCGCGATCGCGTGACGGCCCTGTAGATCAGCAGCGCGATCACCGCGCCGATGATCGAGCCGATGAGGCCGGATGCCTGCAGCGCGCCCTCGTCGAGATCCTTTCCGAAGAGGACGTACCCGAGAAAGCCGCCGATGAACGACCCGACGACACCGAGCAGGACGGTGGCCCAGAAGCCCATGGGATCCCTCCCAGGCACCAGGAGTCTTGCCAGGAAGCCGGCCACGATGCCGACGATGAGCATGTAGAGCAGAAAGCCGATCATGTCCGTCCTCCGCACTCGAAGTGAGAAAGAACGTTCCCTCCGCGACCGCTCCCGTAAACGCGACGGACCGTCACTCCGGAGCGGCGGTGGGAGAGTCCCCCGCGCCAGCGGTAGGTTCGGAATATGCCCGCTCACGACCCGCTCCGCGAGACGCGACGGTTCGAAGCCATGCGTGACGCGCTTCGCGAGGCGGCCACCCCTGCGACCGCACCCTCGTCGACGCAGCGCCCGTCGACTCAGCGCCGACCTCGGCAGCGCCGCATGGGGATCGCTCGGTTGTTCCGGCGCTGAGCTTGTCGCGCCGCGCTGACGGCGCCGCCAGTACAGCGGGCGTCGTCGCGATCGCTAGCTCAGCTAGCGGAGGATCTCGACGAGCAGCACCCAACCGTCCATGACGCCCACCGCGATGGACATCACCGCGCCGAACGCGAGGAAGCCGTACCCGTCGCCTCCCGCGATCAGGACGACTGCCCCGATGACCGCAGGCACGGCCGCCAGCTGCGTCGACGTCAACCGGTACATCCGCTCCACCTTCGGCCGCTGCGCTTCAGTGTCGCTGTTGATCAGCAGGCGAACGAGCGCGACCCACGCAATGCCCGCCGCGACGAGGATCAGAATCCCCACCGTGGTGCGGGAGTACGGCGTGAGCACCGCGAGCCCGACGATCACCGGTTGCACGAGGAGGATGACGGCTTCGCCCGCCCGGCCCACGAGGTCCGGTTGTCCGATGATCTGACTCAAATTGATCGACAACGCCACGAACACGAGACCGGTCAGCGCAGCCGACGCGCCGACCTGCGCAAGGAAGAACGTGACCCACTCACCGCGCACCGCTCGATTCTGCCTCTCCTGAATACTCCGCGCGCTACCGACGCCAGAACAAGAGGTGCACGACCCCGCTGCGGCTCGGCACCTCGTCGAGGTGGTAGCGGTCGAGGAGCTCGTCGCGCGAGTTCCAGAGTCGTTCGCCGCGGCCGAGCTCGATCGGCGCCACCGCGACGTGCATCGTGTCGACGAGGTCGGCGTCGAGAAACTCGCGGATCGTCGTGACGCCACCACCGAGGCGCACGTCCTTGCCGTTGGCCGCGGCCTTGGCCTGCCGCAGCGCCTCGGCGGGTGACGCGTCGAGGAAGTGGAACGTCGTGTCGGACAACGCGAACGACGGCCGGACGTGGTGCGTGAGCACGAACACCGGCGTGTGGAACGGCGGGACGTCGCCCCACCATCCCTTCCAGTCGTCGTTCTCCCATGGGCCGCGCTGCGGACCGAACTTGTTGCGCCCCATGATCTCCGCGCCGATGTTGTTCGCGAAGTCGCGGGTGAAGTAGTCGTCGAGGCCGCGCGAGCCACCGGGTTCGGTGCGGTTCGGCCAGCTCGCGGTGGCGCCCGCCCACGCCATGAGGTCGCCAGGGTCGGCATGCCCGAACGGCCGCTCGAGCGTCTGCCCCTCGCCGGCGCCGTAGCCGTCGCGCGACACTGCGAAGTTCTGCACCTTCAGGAGTTGTGTCATCACAGCGTTGCCTCCATCTGCTTCAGCAAGCCGATCGTGCGCACTGCACCACCGTCGCGGTCATCGGCTCCTCCGCTCCAGTCCAGGTGCTCGGCTCGGGCCGAGTGCTCCAGGTAGACCGCGCGGGCGGAGCGAAATCATCGCACCGTGTTCTCGGGCGGGACAGCAGACGGCCGGTCCCGCGGGACCGGCCTCGACTGCTGTTCAGATGGTGGCGGGGAACTCGATGCCGAACAGGTCACACAACGGTGTCCTCATCACATCTTCCAGATTGATGGTTTCACGGTGGAACCGGTAGGGAACCGGTCGCGAGACCCTTCGTCGCGCCCTCGAGGAACACCGAGCGCAACAGGTCGGGGCGCTCGACCAGCTCGCTCGTGACGCCGTCGAAGCGGACCTGGCCACGTTCCATGAAGTAGGCGTGGTTCACGAGCGTGAGCGCGACGTTCACCGACTGCTCGACGACGACGACGGCCGTTCCCGTGTCGTTGATGCGGCGCACCATCGCCACGAGTTGGCTCACGATCAGCGGCGCGAGCCCGAGCGACAGCTCGTCAATGAGCAGCAGGCGAGGCTGCAGCAGGAACGCCTTCCCGAGCGCCAACATCTGCTGTTCACCGCCCGACAGCGTCGCCGCGGGCTGGTTCCTCCGCTCGGCCAGCAC
>JBEVIU010000060.1:0-7439 GCA_040510575.1 Acidimicrobiia bacterium
TCGAGGCCAAGGCACGTACGGTCCGGCGGTTCACGTTCAGGTTCGACTGGCGGTACCGGGTGGCCGGCAAGCCGTTCATCGTCGACGCCGAGCACACCTACGTGGAGATCGACCGCCCGGATGCCCGTGAGCCCGGCATGTTCCGGGCCCGCTTCGGTCCGTGGAAGATCGAGACCCCGCTCGACAACGTGGTGGCCACGAACGTGACCGGCCCGTACTCGGTGATGAAGACGATCGGCCCCGCGCACCTCTCGCTCGCCGACCACGGCCTCACGTTCGCGACCAACAACGACTGCGGCGTGTGCATCATGTTCAAGGAGCCGGTGCCTGGCATCGAGCCGCTCGGCGTGCTCAAGCACCCGGCGCTCACCGTGACGGTGCTCGACGTCGAAGGCCTGCAGGACGCGCTCGAACACCTGAACTGACGAACCGCGGTCGCCGTCTCAGCGAAATTGCGTCGCGGAGCGTGGAAATACCCCGCCGCGTGACGCAATTTCGTGACGGGGCTCAGCCCTGCAGTTCGGCCTGGAGCTCGTCGAGCGCTTGGCGGGTCTCGAACACGAGCGCTTCGACTTGCTCGCCCGCGTGGTCGATGCCCTTGCGAGCCGCGGTGTGGGCACGCTTGATGGTGGCGTGACGCTCGAGCGAGCGTGACGCGTCGTCGAGCAGGCACCGCACTCGTTCGAGGTCGACGGCTTCGTCCTCGTCGCTGGCCGCGATCTGCTTGCGCACCGTCCACCGGGCCCACATGTACGCGAGACGCAGCGCGGAGTCGTCGCCGTCGTCGGGGTCGAGCACCGCGATCGCCTTGTCGTCGCTGTACATGAACGGCACCGCGCTCGGCGCCTGCTCCTGCGAGCGGAACACGGCGATGGCCGCGTGCGCTTCCCGGTTGGCGATCGCCTCGTCGAGCTCGGCGAACGTGGAGCGCAGGTTGAGCTTGCGGTTCTTCACCTCGATCGTGAAGCAGGCCTCGCAGCCGAACGTGTCGTCGCGGTTCAGGGTGACGACCTCGTCACCCACCTGCGAGCCGGTGGCGCCCTTCACGGTGCCGGTGGGCTCGGCGAGGTCGCCGTGCACCACCGCCAGCGTGCTCACGCACTCGTCGACCCAGTCCTCGAAGTCGAAGCCCTTGGCGGTGGTCTGCTCGTACACCTCCTCGGTCGCGTCGAGGATGCCGAGGTGCTCGGTGACGCGGCGCACCTCGTCGGCAACGTCGCTCACCTCGCGCTGCATCGTGTCGATCAGCTCCTTGCGCAGCCGACCGATGGGGCTGTCGTCGACCTCGGGCGAGATGAGGCCCTTCATCGTGCCGAGCACGAGCTCCTCGATCTTGGCGAGCACGCTCGACTTCGAGTCGGCGTCGAACGTGTCGCCGAGCAGACCCTCGAGGCTCTCGTTGAAGGTGCCGAACGCGTTCGCGAGCGCGCCGTCGTCTTCGTCGAGCAGCTCCGCGGTGTTGCGGGCGATCTCGTCGACCGCCGCGGTCACCTTGGTCTCGAAGCGGTGCTCGAGCTCCGCGAACGACCGCTCGATCACGTCGACGTCCACGCTCACGTGCGCCGCACGCAGCGCCCGGGCGCCGATGCGCAGGCAGGAGCTGGTGGCCGCGACCGGGTCGTCGGCCTCGGCGACGATGCGCGCGACCTCGGCGTCGTGCTCCTCGAGCTCGCGGACGTAGACGACGCCGTCGGCCACCAGGACCCGCCCAGTGCTGATGTGCATCGGTAGTGCGCTCATGCTCTTCCGCTCTCGTCGCTGCGCTCCGGGGCGCTCGGCCCCCGCTCAGCTCCTCGCGGAACGTGGCTCGTGATGGCTTCGCTCATGTCCCGTCCTGCTCCCGTTGGAACTCGGCCGCCCGCTCCGTTCCTGGGGCAAGTATCCGGGAGGGGTGTGACACTTACGCGGATGCCTTGTGCCGCAACGCCTGCACGGCGAATTCAGCGTGCGAGGGGCGAGCCCCACCGAGTGGTCAGCGGGTCAGGATCAGACGGACGGCCGCGGCGACAACGGCGGCCGCCGGTCGTCGCGCACCAGGCGCAGCGCTTCGTCGAGCCAGTCCTCGTGGCTGCCCGACGCCTCGTCCTGCGCCTCGATCGCGCTGTGGAGCGCACGGAGCGCGACATCCCGGAGGAACACGACCTCGCCACGGAGCGTGTCGTTCGCCAGGACGTACTCGTGCTCGCTGTCGCTCATCACTCCGAACATCGCCGGGCGCCGACACGATGTTCCGGGTCGCACGGCGAGTGTGTCCGATGGCACGCCGGCCGGGCCTCAGCCGTGAGTGCCGCTCCCGCGTGTCATCTGGACGTCAGCTCGACGCGTCGGCCGGCGCGGAGCGCGCCCGGCTCCACGGCCAGCGCCCTTCGATCTCGACGTCGAGCGAGAAGCTGAGGAACGTGCGGATCACCACGATGATGCCCAACACGGCGACGTTCTCGAGCGTCGGGTCGACCGCCACGGTGCGGATCAGGTCGGCGGCCACGAGGATCTCGAGTCCGAGGAGGATGGTGCGGCCGAGGAAGCTGCGGAGCCGGGAGTACGTGTCGTCGCGGTGGTCACGGACGAGGTCGACGGCGGCGCGGGCGAAGGCGATCACGCCGCCGGCCACGAGCACCGCCACCCCGGCTGCCTCGAAGCATCTCGTGATGTCGTCCATGGTGCTCTCGAACTCCACGTCACCCTCCTGGCCGCGCCCCGCGGTGCCGACCCCGTGAGTGTGACCCACCCGGAGCCGTCGCCCGCGGCAGGCGAAGCCGGGCACGACTCGCGTAGCGTGAGGGTCGTGGTGACCGAGGCCGAGCGCGAAGAAGTACGGGGTGTGGCGCGGGGGATCGCGACGGCCGTCGCCCCCGACGACGGCCTCACCGACGTGCAGGTGCTCCTCCTGCAGGCGATCGCCAGCGCGCTCACCGGGGTCGATGTCGACTACCGCGACCTCGAGCCCATGTCGGCCGACGACCTCGCCAAGGTGCTGGAGCCCTACGACCTCCGGTACCGCCAGCGCATCGTGCACCACATGGTGCTCGGAGAGCTGGTGCTCAAGCCGCTGCCCACCGAGGTCGCGCATCGGGTCGCGGTGTACGCGAAGGCGCTCGGCGTCGACGACCACTTCGTGCGCGTGGCGCGCCGCTACGCGCAGGGCGCGTACGGCATGGCGTGGATGGACCTCCGGCGCAGCGGCTTCGTCGACCACGTGAAGGAGGTCGACACCGCGCTGCTCGGCAGCGGGATCAGCCTCACCGACCCCTTCCTGTCGCCCGGACCCGACCCCGAGCTCGAGGCGCGCTGGATCGCCTTCCGCGACCTTCCCGTCGGTTCGCTCGGCCGCTGCGTCATCGACATGTACGACACGCGCGGGTTCGGGCTGCCCGGGAGCGCGAACGGCGCGTCGCCCTACCTCGCGCAGCACGACTTCGGTCACGTGCTCGCCGACTACGGCACCAACCTCAAGGGCGAGCTCGAAGTGTTCGCGTTCGTCGGCCGCGCCGATCCGGATCCCAAGGGCTTCGCCTGGCTCGCGACGCTCATCGGGCTCTTCGAGACCGGCTACGTGGCCGACACCGGCTTCTTCCGGCGCGACGTCGCCGAGCGCAACCTGCAGGCGCCGGGGATGCAGTACCGGATCGCCGATGCGATCTCACGCGGGAAGGCCGTCGCCGAGCACTACGGCACCGACCTGTTCGAGGTCGACTACCACTCGATGGCGCATCGACCCGTCGAGGAGGTGCGCGAGATGCTCGACATCCCGCCGAAGTCGCAGGCGGCGCTCGATGGTGGGTCCGCGAGCGTGTTCAGCCGCGAGGGCATGTCGGCCGCGCAACAGGAGTACGTCGACGAGCACAGCGGAGCGCAGTGATGCCCCGGCGACTCGGTTTCAGCCAGACGATCTCGTTCCGCACCGAGCACATCGACGACATCGTCAAGCTGCTCGAGGAGTGGGACGAGATGCAGGCGAGCCAAGACATCATGGGCTACATCGGCACGCACGTGCTGTGCGACCGCGACGACCCGGGCCACTACATCATCGTCGCCGAGTTCGCAGAGGTGGAGCCGGGCGTGAGCGCGCTCGACGAGGCGCAGCGCAACAACGAGCGGCCCCAGACGCAGGAGTGGGCACGACGGATGACGGCCCTCCTCGACGGCGAGCCCACCTGGGGCCACTACGACGAGATCTACCGCACCGACCCCTGACCCGCTCCCCCTCTCTCCCACGGTGGGTGAAGTTGTAACGCGCGCGGGGCTCGGGTGACAGTGGCGCCATGGCGCTGAACGAGATGCAAGAGAAGCTGTGCGCGGACTGGACCGTCGATCACTCCGACCTTCGGGCCCTGTTCATCAACTGCACGCTGAAGCGCTCGCCTGAGCTGTCGAACACCCAGGGCCTGGCCGACATCTCGATCGAGATCATGCGTCGCCGCGGCGTGACGGTCGACGTCGTGCGCGCGATCGACCATCAGATCGCGACCGGCGTGTACTCCGACATGACGGAGCACGGGTGGCCGGTCGACGAGTGGCCGAGCATCCACGAGCAGGTGATGGCCGCCGACATCCTCGTGCTGTGCACGCCGATCTGGCTCGGCGAGAAGTCGTCGGTGTGCACGCAGGTCGTCGAACGGCTGTACGGGAACTCGCACCTGCTCAACGACGCGGGCCAGTACGCCTACTACGGACGGGTCGGCGGGTGTCTCGTCACCGGCAACGAAGACGGCGTGAAGCACTGCGCGATGAACGTGCTCTATTCGCTGCAGCACCTCGGCTACGTGATCCCGCCGCAAGCCGACGCGGGGTGGATCGGTGAGGTTGGCCCCGGCCCGAGCTACCTCGATCCGGGATCAGGCGGCCCCGACAACGACTTCACCAACCGCAACACCACGTTCATGACGTGGAACCTGTTGCACGTGGCGCGGATGCTCAAGGACGCGGGCGGCATCCCCGCGCACGGCAACCAGCGCAGCGAGTGGGACGCGGGTTGTCGCACCGACTTCCCGAACCCCGACTACCGCTGAGCGCCACCGGCGTCCGCCAACCGCGCGTTGGCGCGGCGCGTGAGCTGCACGACCACCATGATCGCGAGCACGACCGCGATCACGGAGATGGCCAGCGCAACTGCCGCGACGGTGTCGGCGGTGACGACTGAGTCGAGGGTGCGCGAGCCGAACCGCTCGATGTCGTCGTCGCTCGACGCCGAGAAGCGCCCCATGTTGCCGATGAGGAGCGCGGCCCACCAGATGCCGAGGAGCCACGAGCCCCGTCGGTCTCGCCAGTCGCTCCCTGGTGCGGTGCCGGGGGTCGTGGCCCGCCAGAAGTCTTGGAAGATGAGGAGCGGGATCACGAAGTTGGCGAGCGGGATGAACCACGCGCCGATGCTCCAGCCCGGCGCGAACCGTTCGCGGTCGCGGCCGAGGAACTCGATGTTCTTGGCCACCCGGAACTGCCAGATGATGAACACCACTGCGGTCGCGATGAAGAGCAGCAGCCAGATGGCCACTGCTCCCGACACCGCGTCGTCGGCGTCGAGGACGTCCTGCGCGGTCGCGAACTGTGGCCTGTCCTGGAAGGTGTGCACGGCGGAGATGCGATTGACGAGGGTGGCGATGCTCGCCAGCGCCGCCACTCCCACACAGGCCAGCAACGCGACGATCGCGGTCCTGAGCCCGTCGAGCGGGTGCCAGTAAAGCGGCCGGCCGAGACGGAGCCCGTCCGCCGCGGGGTAGTACGCAATGCCCGCTTCGGGTGGTGGCGGTGGTGGCGCCGCGACCACGGGCACGAGCAGCCCGTCGGCGTTGACGGGCAGGGGGTTGACGACGGGCGCGGGGTTGACCACGACCTCGACCGCCGGCCGCGGAGTCGTCGGCACGCCGCGGTCGATCGGATCGACGCTCACCGCGCCACGGTCCGACACGTGATCGGTCCAGCGGGAGCCGTCCCAGTAGCGGTACTCGTGCCCGCCCGACGGGTCGGCCGCCCAGTGCGCGGGCGGCAAGGGGTTCGTCATGCGGTGACTCTGACCGATCGGGTGCCGCAGGTCCACTACCAAACGGACAGATGTTCCTGTCGTCGGTCGCACGGCGTCGGCGACGGGGTGGTCACCCCGCATGCCGGCCGTCGAGCACACTCGTCGGTCATGTCACTCCTCGGCGCCCGTCGACGCGCGCTCGTCGCGCTGCTCGTCGTCGTGTGCTGGGGCATCTCCTCGTGCGACACGAACGCGTCTGACGCGTCGAGTGGCGCGAAGGCGGGCGCGTCACCCAGCTCGACGGCCGGGACCACGGCTGACGTTCCCGACGGCGTCGACGCCACGGTCACGTCCGTCACCGATGGCGACACGATCCGCGTGCGGCTCGCGTCGGGCGCCGACGAGCGCGTGCGCCTCACCGGCATCGACACCCCCGAGACGAAAGATCCGCGCACCGTCGTCGAGTGCTTCGGGAAGGAGGCGAGCGCGCAGACCGCGGCCCTCCTGCCCGCGGGCACCAAGGTGCGGCTCGAAGCCGACGTCGAGCCGCGCGATCGCTACGGCCGCATGCTCGCGTACGTGTGGCGGGTCAGTGACGGTCTGCATGTGAACGCCGCGCTCGTGGCCGACGGCTGGGCCGCGCCGTACCGCTATCCGCCCAACGTGAAGTACGCCGACGAGTTCAGCGAACTGGGCGCGCAGGCACGCGAGCACGGACTCGGTCTGTGGGCCGCGTGCGGCGGCACCGACACGCCCGCGGGTGCAGCCGGCGCAGCAACCACGCCTGACACCGGCACACCGGGCGCGTGCGATCCGAACTACGCCGGCGCGTGCGTCCCGGTGTCGAGCAGCGACCTCGACTGCGCCGACGTCGGTGTCCGCAACTTCCAGGTCGTCGGCGACGATCCCCACGACTTCGACGGCGACCACAACCGCACCGCCTGCGAGTGACCGCGCGCGTCACCATTCACGATCGACCCTGTCGGTGACGCGTGGCTACTGAGGAAGCAGCTGCCGCAGAGCATCGACGGACTTCGCTTCGCTGATGCCCAGGCCTTCGAACTCGTCTGCCCACACGAGTCCGTGCAGTGCCCCATCATCGGTGACGATCGCACTGGAGCCGTTGCCGATCTCCCATGCCACGCCGTCGCGGTTGCGAACGATCGACACGTAGCGCAGCCCTTTCGGAACCGATTCGGCGAGCTTCGCCACGAACGCAACGGAACGATCGCGGTCGACGTTTCCGTTGCCGATCACCAGGCGGAGCCGCACTTCCCCGAGCTGCCGTGGGGCGCCCGGGCTGTGCACGCTCGTGGCGGTGGCATTCGAGAGCACCATCTCGGCGGTCACTCCGTACGCGGGCGGTACACAGTCAGTCTCTCCGCCCTCGCACTCGAGGACGGGTGTGAGTCGTTCGTCGGGTCCCTGGATGATGCGCTCCAAGCGTCCATCGACGAGGTCGTCGCCGTGCAGGAGTCGC
>JBEVIU010000061.1:0-30990 GCA_040510575.1 Acidimicrobiia bacterium
TGTCGCGACATGGTCCCCGGCTCGAACGTGCTCGACACGCTGGCGCGCGACTTCAACGCCGACGGTGCGGTGCGCTTCGCGACGTGGTGGTCGCCGTGTGACCCGATGATCATCCCGTCGGGTGCGGCCACGATCCCCGGAGCCAGGAACACCGAGACCGCGTGCCTCGGGCACTCCGATCTGAAGACGGACGCGACGGTGTTCGGTCAGGTCGCTCGGTTCGTGGGCCAACGTCACCGAACGCTCACTGGCCGTTCCGCTTCGCACTGACCGACCAGTTGGCCGCGTCGCTGGGCGACCGGCGAGACTGCAGCTCGTGCGCATCGGTGTGTCACTTCGCAGCTCGTACGCCACCGGCCCCCGTGAAGGTGCTCGCTGGATGGTCGAGCGTGCCCGCGCCGCGCGCGACGCCGGACTCGACTCCTTGTTCGTCGGCGATCACCACAGCACCGGTCCCGGCGCCTACTACCAGAACGTCCCGATCATGGGCCGCCTGCTCGGCGAATGGGACGACCGGCCGGCCGGCGCCCTGTTTCTCTTGCCCCTGTGGCATCCGGTGATGGTGGCGGAGCAGATCGGCACGCTCGCCGCGTTGGCTGCGGGTCCGTTCGTGTTGCAGACGGCGATCGGTGGCGGTGCCGGTCAGTTCGCCGCCATGGGCGTCGCGCAACGAGGTCGCACGGCGCGATTCGAAGCCGGGCTCGACGTGGTGAGGCGTCTCCTCGCGGGCGACGAGGTGTCCGACCCTGACGGTCACTCGGGTGTGCCGTTCGTCGGCGCACGCGTCGCACCGGTTCCGACCGAAGCGGTGGAGGTGTGGATCGGGGGCACGGCGGTGCCCGCGATCGATCGCGCGGCGCGTCTCGGCGACGGCTGGCTGGCCAACGCCGACGTCGTCCCGGACGAGGCCCGCGCGCAGGTCGACTCGTATCACGAGTCGTGCGCCACGCATGGCCGCACGCCGACCGCGGTCGCCATTCGTCGCGATGTGCACGTCGGACGCGACGCTGCGGCCGCGGCTGCGGTCGCGGAGCCGGTCGTCGCCGGCGGCTACCGCGGCTTCCGACCTGAAGCGTTCGTGTGGGGCAGCCCCGAGCAGGTAGCTGATCAGTTCCGTGCCCTGGCGGCGATGGGCTACACCGACGTGATCGTGCGGCAGATGGCGGCCGAGCAATCCGACGCGCTCGCGTCGATCGAGCTGCTCGCGCAGGTCAAGCCCCTCGTCGCCGACGCCTGACCTTCACTTCGCCGCCGGTTTCGGGGTGGGTCAGAGCTCGTGGCGTAGGACCTTGCCGAGGGCGTTGCGCGGGAGCTCGTCGACCACTCGCACGACGCGCGGTCGCTTGTAGGGCGCGAGCTGCTCGGCGGCGAATGCGAGCAGCGCGTCGGTGTCGAGCGCGCCGTCGGCCACCACCACGGCCGTGACCACCTCACCCCACTCGTCGGAGGGCGTGCCGATCACCGCCACGTCGGCGACACCGGCATGGTCGCGCAGGACGTCCTCGACCTCACGCGGGTACACGTTGAACCCGCCGGAGATGATCAGCTCCTTGGCTCGCCCGACGATGGCGAGGTAGCCGTCGGCATCGTGGGCGCCGATGTCGCCGGTGTGGAACCAGCGCGCGCCCGTTGCGTCGGTCGAGAACGCTTCGGCGTTGGCGTCGGGCCGCTCCCAGTAGCCGGGGAACACGTTCGGGCCCCGCACGAGGATCTCGTCGCCGTCGCCGAGCCGGAGATCGATCCCGGGCAGCGGAAAGCCGACCGTGCCGGCGCGTCGCTCTCCGTCGTAGGGGTTCGACACGGTCATCAACGTCTCGGTCATGCCGTAGCGCTCGAGCACGTCGACGCCGGCAGTGTCGTGGAACTGCTCGCACAGCGTCGGAGCCAACGGCGCGGAGCCCGACACGCAGAGGCGCAGCCGCGCCAGCTCCGAGACCCGCGTGCTTCGGGCGAGCCGCTCGTACATGGTGGGCACGCCGAAGAACAACGTGCCGTGCTCGGCCCGCGCGGCGTCGAGCACGGTGTCGGGATCGAACCGGGGCACGAGCAGCGCAGAAGCGCCGGCGAGCAACGTGCCGTGCAGTCCGACACCGAGGCCGTGCATGTGGAAGAGCGGGAGCGCGAGCACCAACCGATCCTCGGGCGTCCACCTCCACGCGAGGCGCAGTGCCTCCGGGCTGGCCAGCACGTTCGCGTGCGTGAGCCGCGCGCCCTTCGGCGCGCCGGTGGTGCCCGAGGTGTAACAGAGCATCGCGGTGTCGTCGGGCGCCACCGCGTCGATGGTGTCGACGGCACCATCGGCCAGTGCGACGTCGGGACCGCACGCGACGACGGCGCGGGGGCTCGCGTCGGCGATCCACCGTCCCATCGCGGCATCTGCGACGACTGCCGCAGCCGGCGCGCAGTCGCGTGCGATCACGCCGACTTCGCGTTCGCGGTACGCCGCGTTCACGGGCACCACGACCAATCCGGCGCGCAGCGCCGCCACGTGGGCGACCACGAGGTCCAGGCTCGGGAGCGCGCTGATCACGATCCGGTCCCCCGGGACCAGCCCCGCAGCGTGGTAGCGACCGGCGACCCGCCGCGTGCGCTCCTCGAGCTCCGATGCTTGGAGCCAACGGGAACCGTCGCCGAGGGTCGCCCGGCTCGGATCGGCTGCCCATGCCTTCGTCCACGCGGCGGGCAACGACCCGGCTGCGGTGAGGTCGAGTGTGGCGGCGGACACCCCGGCGGGCAGGTGTCGCGCCCACCCCGTTGCTGCGCCGTCCATCGCGGGAGATTACCGGTGTCGCGGTCGCCTCGACGTTGCCAGTGTGACTGGTGTGTCTCTATGCTGCTCAGGATGCGACGGCTCGGGGCTGGTGCCCTCGCGGTCGCGGTGCTCGTGACCGTGTTCGGCGTGTTGCCCGCACAGGCGCAGCAGGACTTCGTGGAGTCCGACCCGGCCGTGGTGCGCGCCCGGGAACAGGTCACGTCGGCGCAGCTCGCCGCCCACCAGGCCGCCGCAGAGCTCGAGGCGACGAGCCAGGCGCGCGATTCGGTCCAGGCCGACATCGACGCACATGCGGCCCGGCTCGTCGAGCTCGGGCATCAGCGCGACGAGTTGGCCTTCGTGAAGGGCCTGCTCCAGGCTGCGATGCGTGACCGCGCGGTCGCGTTGTACCGCAATGGTGGCGACGGCACGGGAATCGCGTCGGTCGGCGACGCCGCGTCGGCGCTGCAAGCGGCGCGACGGCGCACGCTGAGCGAGGCGGCGGCCGAGAGCAACCGTCGTGCCGCCCGCAAGCTGGAAGAGACACGCACGCAACTCGCCGCAGTCCAAGCCGCCACGCGCGACGAAGCCGACCAGCTCGCAGCCGAGCGCACGCGGCTCGACGCGCTGGCCGCGCAACAGGAACAGCGCCAGGCCGTCGTCGACCAGCGTGTCGCCGAGGCAAATGTCGCGTTGGCACAGGCGCGTGTCATCGGTGCGCTCCACGCTGCCGGTGAGCCGGTGATGGGACCGTCGACGCTCACCGCTGAGCAGTTGGCGGGCTGGGTGATCGCGCAGGGCTTCCATCCGCGCATCTCGACCGATCTCATGTCGCTCGCGCAGATCTTCATCGACGAAGGACGCGACGAGGGCGTGCGGGGCGACATGGCCTTCGCGCAGTCGGTGATCGAGACCGGCGGGTTCCAGTCGGCTCCGGCCAACAACTACGCGGGGATCGGGTGGTGCGACACCTGCAAGGTGGGCAACCAGTTCCCCAACCCGCAGGAGGGTGTGCGCGCGCAGATCCAGCTGCTGCGCCAGTACGCCGACAGCGGCGTCACCGCGTCGCAGCTCGCGCATCCGGTGTCGCCGTACCTCTACGGCGCCGATCCCGACGCAGCGGTGCGCAAGTTCGACAAGTTCTACGCCAGGGGCTGGGCGCCGACGTGGAGCGACATGGGCAACGGGAACTGGGCGACCGACCCGAACTACTCCGGCAAGGTCATCAGCGTGTACCGCCGCATGGTCACGTATTCGCAGGGCGGATAGCCCTGGGCATGCAGGGCGGAGAGCCCTGAGGCTCAGTCGATCTCGATGTGGAGGTGGCCCGCGGTGTCGAGGTCGACAGGCAGTGGGCGCGGTGCGTGCGTCGGCGCGTCGGCGCTGTCCGAGATCGGCACCGACTCGTCGAGCGGGCGCAGCCGGTGGTACCGAACGATCATCCATGTGCTCACGGCGGCGAGGAGCACCGCCCCGCCGATGATCGTGGCCCGCAGGCCGACCAGCTGACCGGTGACGCCACCGACCAGCGCGCCGAGCGGTGCCGCCGCGAAGAACGACATGAGGAACAGCGACGACACCCGCCCCCGGAACCCTTCGTCGACGTTGAGCTGCAGCGCGGTGTTGCACGACACGGTGCAGAACACCTGGGCGATGCCCATCACGAACAGGGCGCCGAGCGCGAAGCCCCATGCGGGCGACAGGCCGAGCGCGACGACGCCGACCACCATCGCGACCACACCCACCAACGTGAAGTGCGAGCGACGGAACGTGTCGCCGAACCAGACCATGAACAGCGAGCCGACGACCGCGCCCCCGCCGTACCCAGCGGTGAGCAGGCCGTAGACCCCGGCGCCCACGTCGAGCACGTGGCGGGTGAAGGGCGCGAGGAGCTGCACGAGCCCGACGCCGAACATCGCGACGAAGAACACCGTGAGCACCGACACGACGAACACTTGGCGTCGGCGCAGATAGCGCAGCCCCTCGCGGAAGTGCTGTATCACGGTGCCCTGGGCGCCGACCATGACGGGCGGTCGCGGGGTGAGCATCATCAGCGCGCCGATCACCACGAGGAACGAGATGGCGTTGATCCCGAACGCGGCCGACGGCCCGAGCGTGGCGAGGATGAGGCCGGCGAGCGCAGGGCCGAACGCGCGCGCGCCGGTGAACTGCATCGAGTTGAGCCGCACTGCGCTCAGTAAGGCGCCGCGTGGGACGAGCTGCGGCACGTACGACTGCCATGCCGCGATGGTGATGCCGTTGCCGACCGCGCTGATCACGACGCAGACGAGGATGAGGACCGTCGTGGCTGAACCACTCGACCAGAGCGCCCACAACGTCGTGGCCATCGCCATCATCACGACCTGCGCCCAGATCAGCACCGCGCGGCGATCGCGGCGATCGGAGAGCGAGCCGGCGATCGGCGACACGAGGGTTGCCGGGAAGTACGTGCAGAAGGCCGCGACGCCGACGAGCGCGGTCGAGTGGGTGAGCTGGTCGACCACATAGGGCACGGTCACGGTCTGCATCCACGTGCCGGTGTTCGAGATGAGGCCCGCGACCCAGAAGGTCGTGAACTCGCGCGACTGGAATGCGACGAGCGCGCCGTCCGACTCGGCGCCCGGACCGGTCTTCGCGGGCTCGGCTTCGGTCACCCACCGGAATCTACCGGTCTCGGGCGAACGAACGCCTGTTCGCCTACGCTGGACAGGTGGCCGCGCTCCAGCGCTCCCTCTTCGCCGCGGGTCCGCCCGCCGTCGACGGTTGGCACGCGCTCGAGCGGGTCGAGCTCACCCGCGGTGCGTGGGTCGAGGTCGCCCGCGCCTGGCTCTGCGGTGCCGACACCTTGTTCGACGACCTGGTCGACGTCGTGCCGTGGCGTCAGGGCCGACGACAGATGTACGACCGCATGGTCGACGACCCGCGCATGTCGTGCCGATACGCCGAGGGTGCGGTCCTCCCCCACCCGGTGCTCCACGACATCGGCGACGCCCTGGGAGCGCGGTTCGACGTGAAGCTCGGGTCGGTCGGGCTCAACTACTACCGCGACGGCAGCGACAGCGTGGCGTTTCACGCTGATCGCGAGCTGCGCACGATCGACGACACGCTCGTCGCCGTGCTCACCATCGGTGCCCGTCGGCCGTTCCTCGTCCGCCCGCGCGACGGTGGACGATCGATCGATCTCGCGCCGGGCTCAGGCGATCTGCTCGTGATGGGTGGTGCGTGCCAGCGCCACTACGAGCACAGCGTGCCGAAGGTGGTGCGGGCCGGACCGCGGATCTCCGCCACCTGGCGCTGGGCCGGCCCGACGTGAGCTGACTCCGCCAGGGTGGCCCGACCGCTATGGCGCGGGCTCCTCCGGCGGCAGCGTGGTCGTCGTGGTCGTGGTGGTCGTGGTGGTCGTCGTCGTGGTCGGCGGGTCCGGGGGGGGCGGCGGTGGCTCGGGCGGGGGCGGCCGGGGGTCGGGTTCTGGATCGGGCGCCCCCACCGGCGGCGCGGCCGCGCCGCGTCCCGGCGCCGCGGTGGTCGACGGCTTCGTCGTCGCCGCCGCCGCCGGCTCCTCCGTCGTGGTGGTCGTCGCGCTCGTCGATGTCGTGGTGGAGGCACGCGTCGTGGTGCTCGTCGCTCGCGTCGAGACCGGCGCCTGCGTGCGCTTCGGTTGCGGCGTCGTCGCGACGTCCGAGGTGTTGCGCGAGAACATGACGGTGACCGACACCGCGAGCGCGATCACCACTGCGGCAGCGACGCCGACCGCCGCCATCCGGCGTTGCGGTCGATTGGCCGCGCGCTGATCGGAGCGTCGATCGGCGCGGGTGGCCGCAACCAACGGCACCGGTGCGCCGAGCAGCGCGTCGAACTCGTCGGGATCCGCTTCGACATCGGCGCGGGGCGGGCGACCGAACGGCACGTCTCGGGTCGCGCCGCCATCGACCTGGTCCGCCGCTGCGGCTCCGCCGAACAGCGCAGCGTCGAGGTCGACATCGTCGTCCCGACCGACGTCCGCGGCAACGGCGCGCGGCGCAGTGGGAACGGTCGGTGTGGGTTCCGCGCCGAAGAGCGCGTCGTCGAGCGCCTCGAGATCACGACGGTCACCGTCGGGCATCGAGCTACGACCCTGCTGTCACTCGCAGGCCCTGGAACAGATCGTGTTCGTACTCACCCTCGGGGATGTCGACGTCGACCAGCGACCGGGCGAGATCGAAGTCTTCCCATGGATGGATCTCGCGCATCGTCTCCAGTGGCACCTTGAAGAAGAACCCGTTGGGCGCGACCTGGGTGCGGTGCGCGAGCAGTGCTTCACGGCTCACGTGCAAGAACTCACCGACGTCGACCCGGGTGGTGGTCGTGTCGGGTGTGTCGGCTGGCATGCGCGCGATCCAGTCCTTGAACGGGCTCTCCTCGTTGTGTTCCTCGAACCAGTCGTGCATCGCCTGCACGCGGCGACGCGAGAAACCACTCGAGTAGTACAGCTTCAGCGGTTGCCAGGGGTCGCCGGCATCCGGGTACCAGTCGGCGTCGCCGGCCCGGTCGAAGGCGAGCACGCTGATGTCGTGCACGCGGATGTGGTCGGGGTGCTCGTAGCCACCGCCTCGTCCGTCGCCGTAGGTGACGATCACCTGCGGGCGTTCGAGTCGGACGATCGCGACCAGGCGTCCCACGGCTTCGTCGAGGTCGGCATTGGCGAAGTTGTCCGGGTGCGCGTTGGCGTCGGAGTCGGGCATCCCGGAGTCGCGGTATCCGAGGAGGTGGAGCGCGGAGTAGCCGATGATGCGCACGCTCTCGTCGAGCTCGCGCATGCGCACGGCGCCGAGGTCGGCCTGCACCTCGGGGCTGTCGGCGTCAGGGTTCAACAGGTCACCGGCCTCGCCTCCGGTGCAGCACACGAGGACCGTGCGCACTCCTTCGGTGGCGTAGCGGGCCATCGTGGCTGCGCCCTTCGACGCTTCGTCGTCGGGGTGGGCGTGCACGGACAGGACGCACAGCGGCTGGGTGATCGGGGGGAAGTCGACCTCTGCCATGTTCGCAGCGTACCCAAGCCCCTCTCGGACGACGTGCGTCCCCCACCGGCGGGATTTCTGCGATGGGTGCTTGACATTCCAAGCATCCGCTGACTAGAGTGTCAACAGCTGATCCCCCAGCAGATCCTTCCGAACCACCCGGGCACCACGCCCGGAACCAGAATCAACAAGGAGTCCGAAATGCCTACCAAGACCGCCGACGCCACCACGGCGATCACCGACGTGTTCGTGAGCAGCCTGAAGCAGAGCCAGGAGCTCGCCACCAGCAGCCTCAACGCGTGGGTCGACTTCGCCGGCAAGTCGTTCGCGATGCCGTCGCTCGACTCGCTGCCCGCCGGTATCCCCACCGTCGACGCCCGTGAGCTCGTCGACCTCACCTTCAGCTTCGCCGAGGAAGTCCTCGCGACGCAGAAGGCGATCGCAGGCAAGTTCGTCGACGCCCTCACCCCCCTGGCGCCGAAGTCCGCCTGAGCTGCTTGCGAGTGGATCTGCTGCTAGGTCCCGGCCGGGTATCCCCCCACTCGGCCGGGACCGCAGCACCTCGTCGCACACTTCCGCTGATCTCGAACACTCTCGGTTGAGCCCGCCCCCATGGCGAACGACACCCTCCGCGACGCGCAATTGCACGCGCTCGGCGCCTTCATACGCGGCCAGCGTCAGCTCGCGAACCTCTCGCTGCGCCAGCTCGCTGATCTCACCCACGTCTCGAACCCGTACCTGAGCCAACTCGAGCGCGGGCTGCACGAGCCGTCGGTGCGAGTACTCCAGTCGATCGGGCGCGCCCTCGACATCTCGACGGAGACGCTGCTCCGCCAGGTCGGTGTGGTCGACGACGAGCCGGTGACCGACACCATCGACACCGAGATCGCGATCCGCCAGGATCCGCACCTCACCGACGAGCAGAAGCAGGCCCTGCTCGTGGTCTACCGGAGCTACCGCCAGGCGGCGCAGGGACCCGCGAGCACGAGCTCGGGTTCGCCGACCGCGTGAACCTTCAGCCCGTTCAACTCTTCACGTAGTCGCCCGGCGCATCGCCGAGCACGGTGTGCGTGGTCCCACCCATTGGCGGCGGCGCCACCAGCTCGCCCGCCCGGGACTCGATCCAGGCTGCCCAGTCGTTCCACCACGTGTCGCTCTGCTTGACCGCGTCGTTGAACCATCGGTCGGGGTCGGACGGCAACTCGTCGTTGGTCCAGAGGCGCACCTTCGGGCTCGGAGGGCTGACGATCCCCGCGATGTGGCCGGCCGACCCGAGCACGAAGCGCACCGGGCCCTTGAACAGCTGGGTGGTGCGGTACGACGCGCGCCACGGCACGATGTGATCGTCGACCGCGGCCACGATGTAGGTGTCGGTGGTGACCTCGGAGGTGATGAGTCGCTCCCCCATCGCGACGTACTGGTCGCGTGCGAGTGAGTTCTCCAGGTACATCTCGCGCAGGAAGTGTCCGTGCGCGAGGCCCGGGAGGTTCGTGCTGTCGGCATTCCAGGCCAGGAGGTCGAACGACGGCGCAGGCTTGCCGAGCAGCCAGTTGTCGACCGCGTAGCGGAACACGAGGTCGTTGGCCCGGAGGAGATCGAAGGTGTGCGCGATCGCGCGGCCGTCGAGGAAGCCCTTCTCCTCCATCTTGCGGACGAGGCCCTCGACGGTGTCGGGATCGGCGAACACCGACGCGAGCGTGCCGGCACCTTCGTAGTCGATCGCGGAGTTGAGGAACGTCGCCGTGTGCACGAACCGGTCCCCGCACGCGTCGAGGTACGCGAGCATCATCGCGTTCATGGTGCCGCCGAGGCAGATGGCGAGCGTGTTCACGACGTCGCTGCCGCTGATGTCTCGCACGACGTCGATCGCGGTGAGCGGGCCGAGCCGGAGGTAGTCGTCGAAGGTGAGGTCGCGCATCGACTCGTCGGGGTTGCGATAGCTGATCGCGAACGTCGCGTGGCCATGGTCGACGGCCCATTTCACGAGGCTCTTCCCCGGCGCGAGGTCGGCGATGTAGTAGCGGTTGATCCAGGGTGGACACACCAGCAGCGGGATCTCGCGCACGGCGTCGGTGCTGGGCGCGTACTGGAGCACCTCGATCAGCTCGTTGCGGAAGACGACCTTGCCCGGTGTGGCCGCGGTGTTCTCGCCGAGCACGAACTCCGACCGGTCGACCTGGGCGGGCCAGCCGTCGTTGCGAATTGCGTCGCGCGCGAAGTTCCGCGCGCCGCGGACCAGGCTGAGACCCCCGGTCTCGAAGACGCGCTCCAACGCTTCCGGGTTCGTCAGGAAGAAATTCGTGGGTGAGAGCGCGTCGGCCACGATCTGTGTCGCGAATTCCGCCTTCGCCGCGCTGGTGCCCTCCAGCTGCGCAGCGTGCACCAGCTCGCGCATGAGCCGCGCGACCACGAGGTACGACTCCATCAAGCCGTGATACGCGAAGTTGTCGTGCCACGCCGGCGAACGGAAGCGGAAGTCCTTCGGCTCGGCGTGCGAGATGCCGGGCAGGTGCACACCGACGGCGCGCGCGACCGTGTCGACCCCGACCACGCCAAGGCCTGCTCCGGCGCGCAGCCATGCCGGCGCAGACTTCACCGGCCGTCGCGCCGACCTCGCCATCGCGCCGACGAACGTGCGGCCCAATGACACCGGATCCGTGGTCTGGAAGACACCCTCGAACGCGCCGAGCGCGTCTTCGAGCACGGATTCGTGCACCGCCGCGGCCTCACCCATTGCGTCTGCACCGGGGATTCCGCTCGCCATGGCTTGCACCTCCTCGACCCCTCGAGCTCGGACCCCTCGGGCTCGGATCCCTCAGGCTCGTCCGATCGCTCGTCCGATCGTCTCGCGCGGGAAGGCTACGGCTTCCCCAGGATCTCACCATGCAACACGGCGAACCACCCGTCGTTCGCAGCAGCCCACCGTCGCCAACCCGCGGCGACCTGCTCGAGGTGCGTCTGGTCGGCGAGGCCCTGCTCGAGCGCGCCCGCCCCGAACGACGAGCTGACCGTCCGATCGGCCCAGAGATCGCCCCACCAGAGGCGGTCCTCCGGGGTCGCGAAGCACCACACCGATGCCGACGGCACCACGTTCGAGAAGCCGGCCGCCTGAGCCCATCCGAGAAGTCGCCGGCCCGCATCGGGCTCCCCACCGTTCGTGCGGGTCACCGTTTGGAACAGGCGCATCCACTCGTCGAGCTCGGGGAGCGCAGGCATCCAGGTCATCGCCGCATAATCGGCGTCCCGTGCCGCGACGACACCACCCGGTGCGCACACGCGCCGCATCTCGCGCAGCGCCGCAACCGGATCGGAGAGGTGTTGGAGCACCTGGTGGGCGTGCACCACGTCGAACGACCCGTCGGGGAACTCGAGTGCGTACACGTCGCCTGTCTCGAACCGGATCGAGGTCTCCTCGGCGTCGGGCCCGGTCGGAGCGAGCGCCGCCCGCGCCGCGTCGACGATGTCGGCCGCCCGGTCGATGCCCACCACCTCACCCGGCGCGACCCGTGTCGCGAGACCACTGGTGATCGTGCCCGGCCCGCACCCGACGTCGAGCACCCGAGCTCCTCGCCCGAGGTGTGGGACGAGATACGCGGCGGAGTTCTCGACCGTGCGCCATCGATGTGAGCGCAGCACGCTCTCGTGGTGACCGTGGGTGTACGTCTCGCTCGGCCCCGCGCCCGGACCGGGAGCGCCATTCGTCTGGGGCTCCATCTCGGCCGTCACTCGTCGAGCGCAGGTGTCCCGGTGTGCTGACCCGATCTCACGAGGGTGCCCGAACGCTCGTCCGTGAGCTCGCGGTCGCGCACGATGGCCCGGCCGTTCACCAGCACGTGTTCCACGCCGAGTGCGCCCGCGTAGAGCCGCCCGGCACCGCCTGGGAGATCGAACCGGGTGCGCAGCTCCTCGCTGGCCACCGTGGCGGCATCGAGGACGACCACGTCGGCGAACGCGCCTTCGCACAGCCGGCCTCGGTCGCGGAGGCCGTACAAGCGCGCCGGCACGTCGGTGATCAGATGGACCGCTTCCTCGATCGGTAGCAGGCCGCGCTCACGTACCGCTTCGCCGAGCAGCGTCGTGGGGTAGTTGAAGGAGGCGAGCAGATCCACGTGCGCGCCCGCGTCGGACGCACCGATCACCGCACGCCCGTCGCGCCAGATCTCCAGCCTCGCCGCCCAGTCGGCGTCATCCTCGTACCGTGGCGCGTAGCCGAACGACGTGTTGAGCTCGTCGGCGATCGCGATGTCGCACAGCACGTCGAACGGGTCGCGACCTTGATCGGCGGCGATCTCGCCCAGTTTGTGGTTGCGGTACTGCTCGTTCTCCGGGGCAACGACATCGAGGATCATGTGTTCGTCCCAGTGCGCATGGAGGTGCATCGGGTTCGTCGGGTCCGCAGCCCCTTCGCGCAGCCGCTCACGAGCCGACCGATCGCGGAGCAGCAACAGCTTCTCGTCGGGGGGCAGGAGCATGGCGTCGCTCCAACCTGGCATCGCATCGAGCAGGAATCCCGACCGGAACGAGATGATCGTCGGCACGACCATCGGAATTGTGAGGGCGACCACGCGGCCGCCCCGCTGGCGGGCGAAGTCGGACGCGGCGAGCTTCTGATAGTTGTCGTCGAGCGTTGTCGCGTTCACGTGCATGATGTTCCAGTTGAGGGCGCGCTGTGCCGCGACCGACATCGCCGCGATGAGCTCCACGGCCCACGGCTCGAAGCGCGTGCCGTTCATCGGGATGAACTCCATCGAGGTGCCCTCGAACTCGCCGGTGACGCGGGCCAGCGCGACCAGTTCGTCCGACGTGGCGTACCGCGAGGGCACCATGTGTCCGTCCGCGTCGTTGTGTGTGCGCGCGTACGACGACGAGAACCCGATGCCGCCGGCGTCGAGGCCGGCGCGGAGGAGGTCGCACATCGCTTCGATCTCGTCGGGGGTCGCCGCCCGCTGGTTCGCGTCGCCGCGCATCACCGACCGTCGGATCGCGGAGTGCCCGACCATGAAACCGGCGTTGATCCCGAGCGTGCCGTCGATGGTGTCGAAGTACTCGGCGGTGGTCGTCCAGCTCCACGGCACGCCGGTCTGCAACGACTCGAGTGGCATCCCCTCGACCCGGGCGAGCATGCGCATCAGGTAGTCCGCGTCGGAGGCATCCCCGGCGAGCGGTGCGATCGTGAAGCCGCAGTTCCCCGCGAACGCGGTGGTGACCCCGTGGAGTGGCGATGGCGTGAGCGCGCCGTCCCAGAACACCTGAGCGTCGAAGTGCGTGTGCACGTCGACGAATCCCGGCGTGACCACCTTGTTGCGCGCGTCGATCGTGACCGCCGCGTCGACGTCGATCGCGCCGATCTGCACCACCCGGTCGCCGACGATTCCGACGTCGGCCGTGCGAGCGGGCGCGCCGGTGCCATCGATCACTTGGCCGCCTGCAATCAGCACGTCGAGCATGTCGACAGCGTACCTGCGGAAGAGGCGCCGGATATCGTCCGGCGATGGCCAGCGAGGTGCCCACGAGCCCAGGGCGTCTGGACCCGCGCACGAAGCGCTCGGTGATCGCGCTCCTCGTATCGGTGTTCTGCTCGTCGGCTGCGATCGCCGCGCTCACCATCACGCTCGGCAAGCAGGTCTTCGACCTCACCGGCCGGGAGCTCGACCTCGGCCTGCTGGGGCTCGCCGAGTTCGCTCCTGCACTGCTGCTCGTGTTCGTCACCGGCCCCGTCGCCGACCGCTTCGACCGCCGCACCGTGGGCAGGGTCGCCCTCGTGCTCGCGGCTGCCTGTTGCCTCGCGCTCACCGCGTACGCGGGCACGGACCCGACCTCGGCCGGTCCGATCTTCGCCCTCGTCGTTGCGTATGGCGTGGCCCGTGCGTTCGCGATGCCGGCAACGAGATCGCTACCGGCGGACACGGTGGTGGCGGCGCGCCTTCCGTGGCTCGTCGCCCGCCAGTCGGTCACGTGGCAGGCCGCGATGATCGTCGGGCCCGTTGCGGCCGGGTTCCTCTACGTGGTCGACGTCCAACTGCCGTTCCTGTTGGCCACGGTGCTCCTGCTCGTGAGTGCGGCGAGCCTCACCTTCGTGCACACCGATGCGCGCGACGCGGAGCTGCGTGCTCGCCCGGCCGAGCTCGCCACGGCGACCGGTCGCCCGACGCTGCATGACGCGTTCGAAGGCCTCCGCTTCGTGCGCGGGCATCAGGTGCTGCTCGGCGTGATCTCGCTCGATCTCTTCGCCGTGCTGTTCGGCGGTGCGGTCGCGCTGTTGCCCGCGATCGCAGAGGAGCGCCTGCACGTGGGCGCGGTCGGTCTCGGTTGGCTCCGCGCGGCTGTGGGCATCGGCGCCGCGGCGGTCACGCTGGTGCTCACCGTCCGACCGGTGACGCGCCGCGTCGGCACACGGCTGCTGTTCGCCGTCGCGCTGTTCGGCGTGGGCACGATCGTGCTCGGCGTCACCACGAACTACTTGGTGGCGTGGATCGCGCTCGCCGTGCTGTCGGGCGCGGATGCGGTGAGCGTGTTCATCCGGGGCACGCTCGTGCCCCTCGTCACGCCGGCCGACAAGCGCGGTCGCGTGCTCGCGGTGGAGATGGTGTTCATCGGTGCCTCGAACGAGCTCGGCGCGTTCGAGTCAGGCGTGGTCGGGCAGCTCCTGGGTCCTGCCGCCGCGGTGGTGATCGGCGGCGCGGCCACGGTTGCGGTCGCAGCCATCTGGGCGTCGCGCTTCCCCGCGCTCCGTGCGACGGACCGGTTTCCCTCGTCCATCAATTGACGACCGGCGCGGCCGACGCGCCAGACTGTGCGGATGAAGGGCGTGATCCTCGCGGGCGGCACGGGTAGCCGGCTCGACCCGCTCACCCGCATCACCAACAAGCACCTCCTGCCGATCTTCGATCGGCCGATGATCAACTACTCGATCGAAGCGCTCGTGAAGGCGGGCATCGACGAGGTGATGGTCGTCACGGGTGGCTTCCACGCAGGCGAGTTCCTCCGCCTCCTCGGCAACGGTCACGAATGGGGCGTCGAGCGCCTCCTGTACTCGTACCAGGAGCGAGCCGGCGGCATCGCAGAGGCCTTGGGTCTGGCCGAGCGCTTCGTCGACGGCGATCGCTTCGCCATGATGCTCGCCGACAACATCTTCGAGCAGTCCCTCGCACCGAGCGTCGAACGCTTCGAGGCGCAGTCCACCGGTGCGCGCGTCGTGCTCGCGAAGATCGAGGATCCCGCGCACCTCACCCACCTCGGCGTACCCGAGCTGGCCGACGGCCGGATCGCGCGCATCGTGGAGAAGCCTGAGCAGCCTCCGAGTGAGTACGCGGTCACGGGCGTCTACTTCTACGAGGCGTCGGTGTTCGACGTGCTCCCGGGCCTCGAGCGATCCGCGCGCGGTGAGCTCGAGATCACCGATGTGAACAACCACTTCGTCGACGCGGGCACACTCGAGTACGACGTGGTCGAGGGCTTCTGGGGCGATGCCGGCGAGTCGATGGACGCCTACTACGCGGTCAACGACTTCGTGCGCCGCCACGGCGCCAACAAGTAGAACCCACACCCCGTTTCACCCCGGTTGGGACGACACGTTTCGCCCCGTTGGGACATCCCGTTTTCGCCCCGTTGGGACGATGCGACCCGGGACGCGCTGGCGTACCGTGACGCCGTGGAGCCATCCGGAGACCCCGACGACGCGCCGTCGTCGGCCGAGCAGCCCGCGACCGACGGGCGCATCACGCGCGCCAACCGATGGGTCCGCGCGGAGCAGGTTCGCGTCAATGCCGCCGTCGACACGACCCGCGACCGTCTCGAGCAGGCACGACCGAAGTCAGCGTGGGTCGACATCGGCTTCCGCGCCTACGAGCACGACACCACTGCGGGCGGTGCCGTCATCGCGGGCGCAGTGGCGTTCCGCGTGTTCCTGTTCCTCGTGCCCTACGTGTTCGTGGCGGTCGTCGGCTTCGGCTTCGCGAGCGAAGCGGTCGACGAGGACGCGGGCAGTCTTGCCCGCGAGGCGGGCATCGGCGGCCTGATCGCCAAGGCGGTCGGCGGCGCCGCCGACCTCAGCGGCTTCGAGCGCGTCACCGCCCTCGTGGTGGGGTTGTTCGCGCTCTACTTCGGCGCCAAGGGCCTGTTGAAGGTCCTCCGGGTGTCGTACGGGATGATCTGGAACGTCCGCCCGTCGAAGCTCAAGAAGACCACCGTTCCCATCCTGGCGGTGATCGGTCTCACGACGCTCGCGCTCCTGGCCGCTGCGCTCGTCGGCTCGCTGCGCCACGAAGGCCTCCTGCTGGCGATCGTCGGGTTCGTCTTCACCACCGGGATCCCCTTCGGCATCGCGTTGCTCGCGGCGTGGTATCTCCCCCGTCGCGCCCGCACGTGGCAGGAGCTCGCGCCGGGGGCGGTCCTGGTTGCGCTCGGGATCCAATTGCTCCACATGGTCACCGTGCTCTGGATCGCACACGTGCTCGAGAGCAAGACCGACACCTACGGCGCCATCGGTGCCGCGCTCGCCATCCTGCTCTGGGCGTATCTGCTCGGGCGCCTCATCACCGCGGCGGCCGTGATCGACGCCACGCTGTGGCTCCGCCACCGCGAGGTCGATCCAGGCCAAGATGGCGTGCATTCCACCCCGGAGGGGAACCAATGACCAGCAACGAACCGTCCACCTCGTCGTCGCTCGACGCGGCACCGGCCGACAACGGGGCTGCGGCTGCGGGCGCGCACGAGCTTCCGCTCTGGCGTCGGATCCTCGTCGGGTTCCTCGTGGTGCTCGGATGCATCCTGGTGCCGCTCTCGGTCCTCGGTGTGTGGGTGCACAGCACCCTGCTCGACACCGACCAGTACGTCGCGACGGTCGGTCCGCTCGTCGACCAGCCCGCGGTGCAGGAGGCGGTCGCCGCGAGGTTGACCAACGCGCTCGTGCAGAACACGGACCTCGAGTCGAAGATCGAAGACCTGCTGCCGGACCGGGCGCAGGCGCTGGCCCCCACGATCGCGGCCGGGGCCGAACAGGCCGTTGCCGCCGCTGCCACCAGGATCGTCGAGTCGGACCAGTTCGAGACGCTGTGGAAGGAAGTGAACCGGCGGGCGCACGGACGCATCGTCGCGGTCCTGCAGGGCGAGGGCACCGACACCGTCTCCACCAAGAACGGCGAGATCGTGCTGCAGCTCCAACCCTTCGTCGACGAGGTGAAGGATCAGCTCGACGACCGTGGCATCACGCTCTTCGACGACGTCAAGCTTCCCGCGAACGCTCGGAACGGCATCGTGATCTTCTCGTCGGAAGACCTCCGCAGCGCGCAAGGTGCAGTCGATCTCCTCGACACGGTTGCGCTCATCCTTCCGATCGTCACCTTCTTGGTGTTCGCCGCCGCGGTCCTGTTGTCGGGCAACCGGCGCCGCACCGTGTTGCGGAGCGCGCTCGGCGTCGCGTTGGCGATGGGCATCATCCTCACCGCCTTCAACCTCGGGCGCACGCCATACCTCAACGCCCTTCCCGACACCGTCAACCGGGCCGCGGCGGGCGACGTGTACGACCAGGTGCTGTCGTTCCTGAAGCTGTCGGTGCGCACCGTGTTCTGGCTTGCGATCATCGTGGCGATCGGTGCGTGGCTCGCGGGGGCCGGGCATCTCGCGGTCCGGATCCGCGGCGCGGTGAAGAGTGGCCTCGATCGCACCCCGGCGGAGGTCGGCGCACCCGCGCCGGTTGCGGGCTTCGTCGCCCGCTCCAAGACGGCGCTGCGCGTGCTCGTGATCGCGCTCGGTGGTGTGGTGCTGGTCCTCCTGAACCACCCGACCCCGTTGGCGGTCCTCGTCATCGCAGTGCTGGTGTTGGTCGGGCTGGGGTTGGTCGAGGTGTTCGGTCGCGGCGCGGACATGGGGTCGAGCGACCAGGCCGTCGGCGCCGGAACCTGATCTCCGAGCACGGCGCCGCTGCGTCTCCTACAGCATCCGCTTCTTCACGAGGTCGTTCGTCGCGAACCATCCCGGGATCGCCGGGAGGTAGCTGACCGCGAGCTGGTGTGCGATCACCGCGGCCGATGCGGCCGGCGCGGACACGCCGAGCGCGGTGAGCAGACCGCTGATGCCGACGGCCGACACGGCGGTGCCGCCGCCGGGGAACGGCACCAACGAGGCGATGAGCGTGATCCCGATGTTGATGGCAACCAGGGTCCAGAAGTTGACCGACTCGCCGAACGCGGCGAGGCAGGCCAGCAACGACGCGGCGTACAGGCATTGGGCGCTCACGTTGCCGACGAAGAGCAGCATGATGCGGAACGGGCTCGCCAGTGCGGTCCACATCGAGCGCGCGGCCTGGAGGACGCGCGGGACGACTGCCCGGCGAAGGCGCTGCACGCTGAACACGATCGCGGCCGCGACCCCGACGAGGAACACCACCGCGAGGACCACGACGACGATCTGACCGGTGTCGATACGCCCGAAGTCGATCGAGTCGGGGCTGAGCCAGAGTGCGACGACGAACAACCCCGCCTGGACGACCAGCTCCGTCACCGTGCTGAGCACGCCGCCGATCGCGACGGCCGACGACAGGTCGAGCCCGTTCTTCTGCAAGAAGCGCACTTGGATCGCGGTGTCGGCGGCCACCGGCACCGCGAGGTTGGAAAAGGACATCGATGATTGCAGCTCGATGGAAGGCCACAGCGGGATGCGGACCGGCACCGTCCCGAGGAACGCGACTGCGAACGCGACATCGGTGCCGATGCCGAGGAGGAACGCGAGCGCGACGTACCACCAGTTCGCATCCCGGATCGAGTCCCAGAACTCCACCGGGTCGCCCACGCGGCTGAGCAGGATCGTGACGGCAACGAGCGCGCCGACGGCCATGAGCAGCTGCCGCGGGTTCACGCGGTAGCGCTCGCGCAGCACCGGCGGATCGGCGCCGGCGGCGGCAGCCGCCCGGTCGCGCAGCGCCTCGAAGGCATCGCCGTCGCGCTCGTCGAGCACGTCACGCGTCACCCAGGCCAGCGCGTTCGGCTCCAGCATCGGCAGCGCGCTGACCAGTCGGTCGGCACCGACGTGCGCGAGCGCCGCGCTGACCGCCGCCTCATCGCCCGCGGCGGCGGCGCTGGCCGCGAGGAGCTGCGCGACGTCGTAGTCCCGTTGGCGATCGCCGGGATCGGCGGTGGCGCGCTCCCAACCCACCACCGTCACCTCGTCGCCGTGCACCACGAGGTGATCGCCGTCGAGGCGACCGTGCGCCAAGCCCGCGTCGTGGATCGCGACGAGCTGACGCCACGCGTCATCGAGCACGGTCGCGCTCGGCGGGTGCCCGTCGATCATCGCGAACTGCGAGCCTTCGGCCTCACGGGTGACGAGAAGCGCGACGGCACCCGACTGACCAGAGCTCACCACCCTCGGGACGCGCGCACCACCGTCGTTCGCCCGTCTCATCGCGGCGGCCTCGTAGTCGGTCTGGCGTCGTCGGGTCGGGAAGAGCACCGGGGGCGCATCGCGATAGGCGATCCACCGCCAGGTCCGGGCCAGAAACTGCGCGTCGGCCTCGTCGCGCCCGAGCGCGACCACGCGGAGCGGACCGTCGGGCGTCGTGGCGACGAACATCGCCCGCCCCACCGGTTGCTGCGGGGCGGGGTGCACCGCGGACGCGTCCACGCCGAGCCGTCGCAACGCGTCGGCGACCTGCGCCGCGGTCGGTCGGCGGGCCGGCGTGCCGAACGCGAAGTGCACTCCTGCGGCCGCCCCCCACCCGACGACGAACGCCGCCACCGCATCGAGCGGAAGGGCACGCCCGAGGTACATGGCAGCCAGCGCAAGCAGCACCACCAGCAATTGCCCGACCCGACGCGTCGGTCGCGCGAGATACGGCGATGCCACCGTCACCACCGCGACGGCGACCCCGACGCGCACCAACGGGAAGGCCGGAGCGTCGGTGAGATCGAACGTCAGCGCGAACGCGTGGCTGAGATCGGTCTGATGCACCACGAACGCCACCAGCCGTCCCACCGTCCATGCGACCAGCGCGGCGACGGCAAGGTCGCGCGCCAGGCGCCAACGCCGGACGACCAGCAGTGCCGCGACCACGATGCCCACGGCCCAGAGGGCCAGGAGATCGTAGAGAAACAGCACGACGCCATCGACACCGTCGGGGAGGTCGCGAAACCACGCCTCCACGTCCTGCTCCACCGATGTCGGGTGGAAAGCATGCACGCTCGCCGCCGCGAGCAGGATCACCGCCACGACGACGCGGACTGCATCGCCGGGCCGACGGCGAGCCGCGCCATCGGGCACCCGCGACACGAGTCGAGCGCGGAAGCTCTGGAGGCGGTTCATGCCGAGCGAAACGTAGCCGTACCGCCGCCAGAGGTCGGCCCCTAACCTCGGCCCCATGGCAGCCGACACCTGCGTGCATCTCGATCAGGTCCAGGACGTGTCCCCCAGCGCCAACGGCTGCGAGGACTGCCTCGCCATCGGCGCGCACTGGGTGCACCTTCGGATGTGCATGATCTGCGGGCACGTCGGATGCTGCGACAACTCGCCGAACCGGCACGCGACCAAGCACTTCGACGCGGTGGGGCACCCCCTGATCCAGTCGTTCGAGCCCGGCGAGGACTGGTGGTGGTGCTTCGTCGACGAGCTGGCGTTCGAGCTCGACGGCGCGCCTTCGTTCTCGCACTCGTGAGCCGCCCCGGGAGACCGAGCATGTCCGGTGTTCATCGAACGTCAACAACCCTGTAACCGCACGGTCGCGTGGTACCGATGAGACTTGCGCTTCGATGACGGCTTCCTCGTTCGGCAGCGGCAAACCGCTCGCGGGGAAGACCGCCCTCGTCACCGGCTCCACCAGTGGGATCGGCCTCGGAATCGCTCGCGCCCTCGCAGGGGCCGGCGCGGACCTCGTGCTGAACGGGTTCGGCACGGCCGACGCGATCACCGCGGCGCGCGAGGAGGTCGAAGCGTTGGGCGTGGAGGTCGACTACGACGACACCGACCTGCGCGACGGTGCCGCCATCGCCGCGATGGTGCGCCGCGTCGAGGCGCGTGTCGGCGTGATCGACGTGCTCGTGAACAACGCCGGGATCCAGCACGTGAGCCCGATCCACGAATTCCCTGTCGATCGGTGGGACGACGTCTTGGCAGTGAACCTGTCGTCGAACTTCCACACGATCCGTGCCGCACTCCCGGCGATGCTCCTCGCCGGCTGGGGACGGATCGTGAACGTCGCCTCCGCCCACGGGCTCGTGGCCTCGGCGGACAAGGTGGCGTACGTGTCGGCCAAGCACGGGGTGCTGGGCCTCACCAAGGTGGTCGCGCTCGAGACCGCGACCACCGCCGTCACCTGCAATGCGATCTGTCCCGGATGGGTGCTCACGCCCCTCGTCGAGGCGCAGATCCACGCGCGCGCCGACGCCGACGGCACGACCTTCGCGGCTGCAAAGGCGTTGCTCCTCGGCGAGAAGCAACCTTCACAGGAATTCGTGAGCACGGCCGACATCGGCGCGTTGGCCCTGTTCCTGTGTTCCGACGCGGCCGCTCAGGTACGAGGAGCGGCGTGGAACATCGACGGCGGGTGGTGCGCGCAGTGATCCGGCCCTCGGAGGGCCGGTCAGTCGTTCGCCTGGATCACCGCGCGGACGATCGGGTACACCTGCGTCTCCCAGCGCCGACCGCTGAACACGCCGTAGTGACCGACTCCCGCTTGCAGGTGGTGCTTCTTGCGGAACGGCTTCAGGCGCTTGCAGAGGTCGTGCGCCGCGAGGGTCTGTCCGACTCCGCACACGTCGTCGCGCTCGGCCTCCACGGTCAGCAGTGCGGTGCGAGAGATGCAGGCCGGGTCGACGATCTCGCCCCGATAGGTGAGCTCCCCCGTCGCGAGCGCGAAGTCCTGGAACACCCGCTGGACCGTCTCCAGGTAGAACTCGGCGGCCATGTCGAGCACGGCGAAGTACTCGTCGTAGAAGGTCTTGGTGATCTGGGCGCTGACCTTGTCACCGCTGACCAGGTCGCGGTAGAGCTGCATGTGCGAACGCAGGTGTCGCTGCGGGTTCATGCCCAGGAATGCGGTGACCTGCAGGAACCCTGGGTACACACGACGCCCGCCGCCCGGGTAGCGACCGGGCACGGTGTCGAGCACGTGCTGCTCGAACCAGTCGATGGGATGACTCATCGCGAGGTCGTTCACCGATGTCGGGCTGACCCGCGCGTCGATGGGGCCGGCCATCAGGATCATGCTCTGCGGCTTGGCCGGGTGGGCGTTCGACGCCATGATCGCCGTCGCGGCGAGCACCGGCACGCACGGCTGGCACACCGCCATCACATGGGCGCCAGGACCGAGCACGGCGAGGAAGTCGATCACGTGCTCGGTGTACTCGTCGAGGCCGAAGCGACCCGCGGCGACCGGTACGTCGCGGGCGTTGTGCCAGTCGGTGAGGTACACGTCGTGATCGCGCAGCATCGTGCGCACGGTCTCGCGCACCAGCGTGGAGAAGTGTCCGGACAGCGGCGCCACGAGGAGCACCCGGGGACCGGGGCTCGGGGTGTCCTTGACGAAGTGCAGGAGGGTGCAGAACGGCGTGGCATCGGCCACCTGCTCCTCGACCTGCACCGAACGGCCACCCGAACGTGCCGTCGTGATGCCGAAGGGACGCCGCTCGTGCGTGAACTGCGCCCGGGAGATCATCTCGTAGCCGGCGGCCATGGTGCGCACGCCCAGCTGGTCGGCCATCCCTGGAGGAAGGCTCGCGAGTGCTCGCGCTGCAGCCCCGGCGAATCCCCGCACCGGCGACATGATGTCGTCGTGCGCCTGGTATGCCGCGTAGAGCAACAAGGTGGTCGGGACAATAGCGGGCGCGTGGCACTCTGCGAGACAGGCCATGCACCCGCTCACACAGTTGTCGAACAGGAGAAAGGTGACCGTCATGCCGATCGCGACTCTCACGATCAACAGCCGGAACTACGGAGCGTGGTCGCTGCGGGGCTGGCTGTTGTGCAAGCTCGCCGGACTCGACGTGGAAGTGCTCAGTGTGCCGAGCAACGACGAGTCGAGCCGCGCCGAGCTGATGCTGCTGTCGCCGTCGTTCCTGGTGCCGTGCCTGCGCCACGGGGAGGTGTCGGTGTGGGACACCCTGGCCATCGCGGAGTACGTGCACGAGCTCGTGCCGTCGGCCGGGATCCTGCCCAGCGACCCGGTGGCCCGGGCACGGTGCCGTTCGGTCTGTGGCGAGATGCACTCAGGGTTCGTGAACCTGCGCTCGGCCCTGCCCATGAACCTCAAGGCCCGGCACCCGGGCTTCCCGATGTGGGCCGGTGCGAAGGGTGACATCGATCGCATCCTCGCCATCTGGCGTGAGTGCCTCGTCGCGTACGGCGGGCCCTACCTGTTCGGCCCGACACCGACCGCCGCCGACGCGATGTACGCACCGGTGTGCACGCGGTTCCGCACCTACGACGTGCAGCTCGACGTCGACGCCGCGACCTACCGTGACCTGATCCTCGGGCACCCGGCGATGCTGGAGTGGGGCGAGCTGGCGGCGAACGAGCCCGAGGAGATCGAGGAGCTCGACGTCGAGTTCTGATCAGACGCCGCGGACGCGTCGGCGATATGCCGACGGCTGCACTCGATCCTGAGCGGGCCCAGGGGCGGCCAGGTACGTTGCTGCCCTCATGATCGAAGCGGTGGTGTGGGGGTTCCTCGGCGGGTTCGCGATGCTGCTCGGCGCGTTCATCGGGTTCCGCACGCATCCCAGCTCCGCGATCGTCGGGCGGGTCATGGCGTTCGGCGCCGGAACGCTGGTGTGCGCGGTCACGCTCGAGCTCACGCTCGAAGCGTTCGACGAGGCTCGTGGCGCCGTGTTCGTTCTCGGGCTCCTCGCCGGCACAGGCGCGTACTACCTCGGTGACCGGATCATCGAACGCCGCCTCGGCACGATCGACATCGACGCAGAGCCCGGCGACGCCGATGCACCCGAGATGGGAAATGCGCTCAAGGTCGTGCTCGGCAGCGTGTTGGACGGTGTGCCCGAGTCGGCCGCGATCGGTCTGTCGATCGCGAGTGGCGGCACCGTGTCGGTGGCGCTCCTCGTCGCGGTGTTCGTGTCGAACGTGCCGGAAGGCTTGATGCCGTCGCTCGACATGGAGGCCTCGGGCATCTCGCGCCGGCGCATCTACGGGATGTGGTTCGCGCTCGCGATCGTCTGCACGTTGTCGTCGGTGTTCGGCTACGCGGTGCTCGGCTCGCTTCCCGACCCGATCGACGCGTTCGCGGAGGCGTTCGCGGCGGGCGCGATCCTCACCATGCTGGTGATGGTCTTCCTGGTGGAGGCGGTCCAGCGGGCCGGACGCGCCGTCGGCATCTGGACGATCCTCGGGTACGCCCTCGCGACGCTGCTCACCGTCATCCAGCGCTAGCGTCCGCGCATCAACTGCTGGCCCATCGGACACTGGCCTCGACTCGTCGCGAACCCCGAGGTCGAACAACGCGTCACGCTGCCGCGTCAGGAACCGCCGCCGCGCTGATCGCGTCGCTCCCAGACCCCGAATCGACGGGTGCCCGTACGCTCGCGTGATGGTCGTCCTCCCCGGGGAGCCCGCACTGCTCTCGCTGCACAGCGCGCGCGGTCGCGTCGCGCTGGTGGCGACGGTGTTGGCCAGCTCCACCGCGATGCTCGATGCGACGATCGTGAACGTCGCCCTCCCCCACATCGGACGCGATCTCGACGTCGGCGTGAGCGGGCTCCAGTGGGTGGTGTCGGGCTACCTCCTCACTCTCGCCTCGTTCATCCTCCTCGGTGGCGCGCTCGGTGACCGGTTCGGCCGCCGCCGGGTCTTCACGATCGGAGCCGTCTGGTTCGGGGTCGCGTCGCTCCTGTGCGCGATCGCGCCGACGTTGGCCGTGCTCGTGGCCGCTCGCATGCTGCAGGGAATCGGCGCGGCGCTCCTCACCCCCACGTCGCTCGCGCTCACACAGGCCAGCTTCGTGAAGGGCGACCGCGCGGCCGCGGTCGGCGCGTGGTCGGGACTGGGCGGCCTCGCCGGCGCGATCGGTCCGTTCGTCGGTGGCTGGTTGGTCGACGGACCCGGGTGGCGTTGGGCCTTCCTGCTCAACCTCCCGATGCTGACGGCCGCGGTGCTCGCGTCGCGCACGATCCCGGAGAGCAAGCCGGAGCACGACGCCGGCGCGCGGTTCGACGTCGCGGGCGCCGCGCTCGCGGCCGTGACGCTTGCCGGCATCACGTGGTCGCTCACCGAGGCCGCCGATCGTGGTTGGTCTGATCCGTCGGTGATCGTGGGCGTGGTGGTCGGGATCGTGGGCGGTGTCGGGTTCGTCGTGCGCGAACGGCTGGCGCACTCGCCACTCGTTCCCGGTTCCCTCTTTCGATCGCGCACGTTCACCGTGCTCAACCTGGCCACCTTCGCGCTCTACGCGACCATCGGGGCGCAGTTCTTCCTCGTGGTGTACCAGCTCCAGGTCGGTGCCGGGTGGTCGGCGATCGCGGCGGGGAGCGCGCTGATCCCTGCGACCTTCCTCATGCTGATCGGCTCCGCGAAGTCGGGGGAGCTCGGCGCGCGCATCGGGCCGCGGCCGCAGCTCGTGATCGGACCACTGCTACTCGCGGCGGGTCAGCTGATCCTCGCCCGCATCGGCGAAGACGCGCACTGGATCGGCGACGTGCTCCCCGGTGCGCTGCTCTTCGGGTTCGGGCTCGTGGCGTTCGTCGCGCCGCTGACCGCCACGGTGATGGCGAGTGTCGACGAAGCGCACGTGAGCACCGCGAGCGGCGTGAACAACGCGATCGCGCGCACTGGGGGGCTCTTCGCCGTCGCGCTCATCCCGAGCGTGTCAGGGCTGACCACGGCGGTCGGCCCGGCGGCGGTCACTGACGCGTACCAGGTCGGCATGTGGATCTCGGCCGGACTCGCCGTGCTCGCCGCCCTCATCTCCGCGGTCGGGCTCCCCCGTCACGCCGGGACGCGCGCCAGCGCTCGGCGCTACACGTGCGCGGTCGACGGCACGCCGTTGCAACCCGATCCCGCGATCTGCCCGCCGGGCGAGCGACGCGAGCGACGTGCCGCGTGAGCGAGCAATTTCTGGGTTGACATCGCTGCGGATGGGGGTATGTTCGGGAGTGCCCCGAGAGGGAAGCCGCTGAACCTCGCAAGAGGGGATGAGGGCGCTTTCTCGGGGCGCTTCACGTCCCGAACCATCGAGGCGCTCGGGTCACCGGCCTCCGGGTCTCCCGTCGATCGGTTCGAGGCCCCAGGTCTCCGCGAGCAGCCGGTACGACGCCATCCGCGCGTCGTGGCCGTGCACCATCGTCGTCACCATCAACTCGTCGACGTCGGTGCGGTCCACCAGCCGGTCGAGCTCAGCTCGCACGGTGTCGGGGTTGCCGATCACGTGGGAGCCCGTCCACGCCTTCACCATTTCCTTCTCCGCCGGCGTGAACCGGTACTCGGCGGCTTCCTCGGGCGTCGGGTACACGTCGGGACGTCCGGCCCGCAGTCGGAGAAATGCGAGTGCGCCCGATCCAGCCAGCCACTTCGCTTGGTCGTCGGCCGGCGCGCACACCACCGACACGCCGAGCATCACGTACGGGCGCTCGAGCTGTTCCGACGGTCGGAAGGCACGCCGGTACGCGTCGAGCGCGTCCAGCATCATCGCCGGGGCGAAGTGGTAGGCGAACGAGAACGGCATGCCGAGCACACCCGCAGCGTGCGCGCTGTAGGTGCTCGAACCGAGCAACCAGATGTCGGGGCGGTAGCCGCGGGCAGGCACGGCGGTGATCCGCTCGTAGGGGTGTCCCTCGGGAAACGCGCCGTCGAAGAAGCCGAGCAGCTGACCGAGCTGATCGGGGAAGTCGTCGGCGTCGGGCAGCCCACGGGTACGGCGCAGTGCCGACGCCGTCACCGGATCGGTGCCCGGAGCCCGGCCGATGCCGAGGTCGATGCGGTCGGGATGGAGGGCCTCGAGCATCCCGAACTGCTCGGCCACCGCGAGTGGGGCGTGGTTCGGGAGCATCAGGCCACCGGATCCGAGTCGGATGGTCGACGTGACCGACGCCAGATGCGCGAGCAGCACCGGCGGCGACGAGCTCGCGATCCCAGGCATGTTGTGGTGCTCAGCCACCCAGTGACGGTGGTAGCCGAGCTGCTCGACCTCGCGCACGAGCACGGAGGAGTTCTGCAGCGCCTCGGCGGGCGACGACCCACGCCCCACGGGCGCGAGATCGAGCACCGACAAGGGGACGCGGGTGTCGTTCGAGTGGTCGGTCACGTGTTCCTCAACGCGGGGGGATCGGCCGCTGTTCCGCCCGGCGCGACGTCGACGCAATCTCGGCTGGGCTCTGCACCGTAGAACGACCGAATCGGACCTCACAGGGTCCGCTCAGTCACACCTGCGAGACTCACGGCCAACTCCGCTCACCCCCAGCCCCCCACAGCGAAGGATCACCTCGTGACCGACGTCCAGACGACGCCCGATCCGTCTCCGCCGACTCCCCGGAAATCCCGGCGCGGCCTGTGGTTCGGCCTCGGCGCACTGGTGCTGATCGTCGCGGCCGGGATCGCCGTGTGGTACTTCGTGTTCCGAGACACGGCGCCGCCGAAGGTCAACATCGACTCCGCGTCGAAGTCGGTCAAGGAGGACAGCGCGAGCAGCGACACGTCGAGCGACGATGCTTCGACCTCGAGTCTCGACGGCACGTGGACCGTCGACAACTCCATCGGCGACTTCGACGTGTCGACCGACACCTTCACCAGCGCGTTCGTCGGGTACCGCGTCAACGAGGAGCTCGCGGGCGTGGGCGCCAAGACCGCCTACGGCCGTACCCCCGACGTGTCAGGGTCGCTCACTCTCGACGGCACCACGGTGACCGCGGCCGAGTTCACGGCTGATCTGACCACCTTGAAGAGCGACGACGCTCGACGCGACGGCCAGCTCGCGAACCAGGCGATCCAGACCAGCCAGTTCCCCGATGCGACGTTCAAGCTCACAGAGCCGATCGACCTCGGCACGATCCCGACCGACGAATCGACGGTGAGCGTCGATGCCACCGGTGAGCTCACCCTCCACGGGGTCACCAAGACCGTCACGATCCCGCTCGAAGCGAAGCTGGTGAACAACACCATCGTGGTCACGTCGTTGTTCGACATCACGTTCGCCGACTTCAACATCACGAAGCCGTCGTCAGCCGCAGTGCTGTCGGTCGAGGACAAGGGGATCATGGAGGTGCAGCTCTTCTTCACGAAGAGCTGACCTCCTCGAGCAACGGCGCGCTGGGCGGGTGAACAACTAGTTGTCGTCGAGCGGCAGGTCGCCGACGCCTTCCGCGCCGTCGCTCCGATCGTGCAGGGAGCGAACCTCGTCGGGTCCGTCGCCTTCGACGAGCACGATGGCAAGCAGACCGAGGGCGAGCACGGCGAGCTGCCACGCCGGCTCGAGCGACGACACCGCCACGAGCCCGAGCATCGTGAGGGCAAGGATCGCGAGCCGCGCGATCAGCACGTGCCCCGTCGCGCGCCAGTAGGAGAAGGCGGAGAAGCCGACGAACAGCGTCGTCGCCACACCGAGCGCGGCCACGACCTCGCCCGAGGGTACGTGTGCGGGATGGTGCACGATCTCCTCGAGTGCGACGGCAAAGGCGATGATGCCGCAGATCAACGGGAAGTGTCCGAGGCTGAACGCGTCACGCGCGAGCGCGCCGACCTTGGTGGCGTCGACCGTCGCGAGGCCGTGCTCGAGTCCCTCCTTCAACCAGCCGAAGTACGTCCACCACAGCAGGCCGGCCACGACCAGTGCCGCGATCACGTCGACGATCAGGGCACCGGTGCGTGGTTCAGCGCTCACGGCGGCCGCCGCGACGATCAGCGACTCCCCCAACGCGATGATCACGAACAAGCCGTGGCGCTCCGAGAAGTGCGCGGGCGCGATGTCCCACTCCTGGCCGGACCCACCTCGCGCCGCGGCGACCAGATCGGCCAGGATCGCTGCCAGCCAGATCCAATTGCGCGCGGGCGGATCCACGCAACCGCCGAGCAGCACCAACGTGAGCCCCACCAGGGAGAGCCCGGCCCACCGGTACACCGTGCCCTCGCCGGTGCCGCCCCGTTCGTAGTCGATGCGCACCTGCAGTCCGAGTCCCAGGAGCCGCACCACGAGATATGGGACCACGAACCAGAACACGTCGGCGCCGAACGCGAGCGTCGCCGACGCGGCCATCAGGAACGCCGCGCCGGTCGCGACGAGCGTGACGATGCGCACCGCGTCGTGGTTCGTGTCGGCGGGGTTGAGCGTCCAGGTGAATTGCGTCCACGCCCACCAGATCAACCAGAAGAGGAGGAGCGAGCGGGCCACGCCGCTCCAGGTCAGGTTCGCTGCGGTCAACGACGTGACCTGGGTGACTGCGAACACGAACACGAGATCGAAGAACAGCTCGACAAAGGTGACGGCCTGCGCCTGCGGCGCGTGCAGGTGACGTCGCGGCGTGCGCTTCATTGTGTCGCTCCGAACCGCTCGACGCGAATCCGATCGACGCCGACTCCCGCCGCCGCGAGCAGATCGGTCGCGGCGTTGCAGAAGGCCGCCCCTCCGCACACGAACGCGGTCGCGTCGGGTGTGACGAGGGGTGTCAGGTCGTCGACCCGGAGCCGTCCGACGGCGCGGACAGCATCGTCGGGTCCTTCGCGCGTGTAGACCACCGTCACGTCGGGCCCCTGCAGCTCGTCCCGGTAGTACACGTCAGCGGGCGTGCGGACCGACACCACGAGATGCACGAGATCGGGTCGGCCGATCGCGCGCGCATGGCGCAACATCGCCGCCAACGGCACGACGCCGGAACCACCGCCCACGAGCAGCGCGGGCTGGTCACCCGGCCACACGAACCACCCGCCGATGGGCCCGCGCACCTCGAGCTCGTCACCCGGCTCGACGACGTCGTGGAGGAACGTCGACACCTCGCCGTCGTCGAGGCGCTCGACAGTGAGGTCGATCTCGCCGCTGTCGTCTGGTGCTGACGCGACCGAGTACGACCGCGACGCGGTGTACCCGTCGGGCGCAGTGAGGCGAACCACGAAGTGCTGACCGGCGAGGTGTCGCACGGGCGTGGTGAGCGCGAGCTTGATCGTGGTCGCGCGGGCCGTCTCGACCGTGAGCGACACCACGCGTGCCGTCTGCCATCCGCCCGTCGGGGCCGGCGCCATCAGTCGCCCTGGTACCGCTGTTCCAGCCACGGATCGCCGCGGTCGTGGTATCCGTTCTGCTCCCAGAACCCTGGTTCGTCGTGGTCGAGGACGCGGAGCCCTGCCACCCACTTCGCGCTCTTCCAGAAGTAGAGGTGGGGCACCAACAGCCGTGCGGGGCCGCCGTGGTCTCGCGCGAGCGGCTTCCCGTCGGCTTCCCACACGACCCACGCCTTCGCGTTGCGGACGTCGGCCAAGGGCAGGTTCGTCGTGTACCCGGTGTGCGACACCGCGAGCACGTGGGTGGCGGAAGGCGTGGGTCGAGCGATGTCGAGCAACGTGTCGACCGACACGCCGCGGAACGTCATGCCGAGCTTCGACCATGTGGTCACGCAGTGGATGTCGCCCTCGTAGGTCGACGGCTCCAGCGCGCGGATCTCGTCCCAGGTCCACGTGGTCTCCCTCTCGACAACACCTTCGATCGCGAACGTCCAGGTCGCGGTGTCGAGCTTCGGCGTCGCTTCGGCGGTGAGCACGGGCCACTGCCGGCCGGTGTCGTACTGGCCGGGAGGGAGCCGTGCGCTGTTCGCACCGCCGCGTCCCGTGAACCCCCGGGTGAACTTCGCCACGTTCTCTCCTCCCCGTAGGCTCTCCGCCGATGCTAGGGACCGCGGAGCGACGCTCGACGTGAAGCCGCTCGCCGCGGTGACTCCGACCCGCGTGCTCGTCGTCATCTGCTTGGCCTTCGTGACCTTCGCGTCCGTGGTCGCGTTCGCGACACCGCCGGGAGAAGCGAACGACGAGCAGGACCACGTACGCAACGCGGAGACCCTGGCGTCGGGGCGGTTCTACCGCATCGAAGAGGGTGCAGGCCTCGAACCGCTCCAGCCCCCGCTCTACTACCTCGGGCTCGCGGCCGGTCTTCGTCTCTTCGGCGCCGACCCCCTGCACGATGCGCTCCCCCGCGCGGTGGCTCCGGGCGCGGCGGTGTTCCGGCACGACGTCCGTACCGACGCAGCGGCCCAGCGCCGCTTCACGCTCTTGCGCATTCCGAGCATCGTGTTCGGCCTCTGCACGATCCTGCTCACCGCAGCCATCGGC
>JBEVIU010000062.1:0-23584 GCA_040510575.1 Acidimicrobiia bacterium
ACATGTCTCCCGACCACGAGCCCGGCGGAGGGTCACCCTTGGGATTGGCGGTCGCCGCACCCGGGATCATCCGCCCGATGTTCTTGGCGCCGATCGGACGCTTCTCACTCCCCATACGCTCACGCTTCGCGAACGCGGTGAGCCGTCTCGGGTCCTTCGCCATGAGTGTTCGCCCCCTGTGCTACTTCGGCAGCCGCAGCGCCATGAAGAGGATGTGGTCGCGCTCGTACGTGTCCACCATTTCCGGATGTTTCTCGCGCAAGTGTGCGAAGGAGACGTCGACGATCTCGTCCTCGGTGTCGCCCTTCAGCGCCTCCCCGCACGGGCAGCGCATGACGAAGTGGTACTCGCGAGCACTGGCGCCGGCCATCAGTCCTCGACCGAGATCGCCCCGGTCGGGCAGCTCCGCACCGCGAGGTCGACCTTGGCCGCCAATTCGTCCGACACGTCCGCGTCGACGACGAAGCTGTTGCCGTCGTCGTCGACGTCGAACACCTCGGGCGCCAGGTTGACGCAGCGGAACGTGCCCAGGCACTTCTCCGGGTCGATCGTGACCTTCACACTTGGACCATGAAGGACTTGGGGCCCCGGAGCAGCCCGGTCGGGTCGTACTCGATGTCGTCGTCGGAGGTGAGCACCTTCCAAGTCGGCGCGACGTCGAGGAGCTCTTCGATGCCGACGCGCGACTCCTGACGAGCCAGCGGGCTGCCAATGCAGTAGTGGATGCCGTGACCGAACGACACGTGCATGATGTCGGGGCGGCCGACGTCGAAGGTCTCGGCATCGTCGAACACATCGGCGTCGCGGTTGGCGCACGCCAGCATCGTGAGCACGAGCTCACCGGGCGCGATCTCGGTGTCGCCGACGACGGCTTCCTCCTTCGACGCCCGGAACAGGAACTGCACCGGCGGGTCGTAGCGGAGGGCTTCCTCGACTCCGTTCGGGATGAGGCCGGCGTCATCGACGAGGCGCTCCCGCTGCTCGGGGTGACGCCCCAACGCGACGATCATGTTGCTGAGCAACCGCATCGTCGTGTCGTTGCCGGCGCTGAGGAACAGCTCGCAGGAGGCAACGACCTCGATGTCGCTCATGACCTGCTCGTCGTTGGCTGCCGCCATGCGGCCGATGAGGTCATCGGTGGGGTTCTTCTTGCGGTCGGCGACCTGGGCGGCGAAGTACTCACGCAACTCGGTGCGGAACTGACGAGTGGTCTCGGCCGACATCGACATCGCGTCTGTGCCCGTCACCTTGCTCCACTGGACGAAGCGGTACATGTCTTCGGGCGGCACACCCAGCATCTCGGCGATCACGATGGTGGGCAGCGGGCCGGCGAATTGGGTCACGATGTCGAACGGCTCACCCTTCGCCAGCGGCGCGAGGAGCTCGCGTGCGATCTCGCGAACACGTTCCTCTCGATCGATGATCGAACGAGGCGTGAAGGCACGGTTGACGACGCGCCGGATCGTGTCGTGGGAGGGCGGATCGATGGTCAACAAGGTGTTGGCAAGCCCGACGGCCTCATCGGTGGACAGCTCCTCGAGCACCGCGTCGTCCGCGCGCGATATCTGACCCATCATGTCGCCGCCCATCGCGGCCATCGAGAAGCCCGAGAAGTCGGCGTGGGTGTTCCGCACGTCGTCGTAGCGCGTGACCATGACCGCCCCGTCACTCGAACGGAGCACGCGTCCGGTGTCGCGCATCTGCGCGTAGATCGGATAGGGATCACGGTTGCCCGGGAACGCCGCGTAGTCGAAGTCGATGATGGCCATTGAGAGCTGCCTCCTGGTGGGGCCGTCGGCTGCCGGGGTCCGTTCACATGCAACCTGTACGTGAGGCTAGAGCGCGCCGTTCCCCGTTGTCAATCCATCGCCGAGCGCATGTCTACGGGACGCGTACCGGCAGCTTCGCCCAGCCACGGACCGTCGAGGTGTGGGCCTGCACGGCGTTGTCCCAGTCGACCTCCCACGTCGGGAAGCGGGTCAGCACCTCGTCGAGCGCGACGCGTCCTTCGAGACGCGCCAGTGCGGCGCCGAGACAGAAGTGGATGCCGTAGCCGAACGCGACGTGGTGGTCGATCTTGCGGTGGATGTCGAAGCGGTCGGGATCCGGGAACTCACGCTCATCTCGGTTCGCGGACGCGGTGAGCGCGAGCACGATGCTGCCCGCGGGGAGCGTGTGGCCGTAGTGCTCGACGTCGGCCGTCACGTAGCGCGCCTGGACGGGTGACGGCGACTCGTAGCGCAACAGCTCCTCGATCGCGTTCGGGATCAGCGCCCGATCGCGGTGGAGCTCCGCGCGTTGGTCGGGGTTCTCGGCCAGGACCTTGCCGGTCCAGCCGATCAGGCGCGTCGTGGTCTCGTTGCCGGCGGAGGCCAGCAGCCCCACGTAACTCAGGATCTCCTCGCGGCTGAGCTTGCGACGCGTGCCCGTCTCGTCCTCGAATTCGGCGTTGAGCAGGTCGGTCATGAGGTCGTCGGACGGGTGCTCGGCGCGCCAGTCGATGTAGTCGGCGAAGCCGCTGCCGTCGAGGGCGCCCCCTTCCGGGCCACCCTGCTCCACCCGGTTTCCGTCTTCGTCGAGGCGCATGCTGGCATCGATGCGATCGCGGATCGCGACCTGGTCCTCCTCCGGGATGCCCAGCAGCATCCCGATCGTGCGCATCGGCATCTCGGCTCCGAGATCACCGATGAAGTCGAAACCGCCGGACCCCACGAGCGGATCGAGCGACGCCGCGCAGAATGCGCGGACCTGCGGCTCGATCGCGTTCATTCGCCGCGGCGTGAACACCCGACTCAGCAGTCCCCGGTGGGCGGTGTGCGCCGGAGGATCCTCGAACAGGATGATCCCGGGAGGCAGCTCGGCGCCCAGCTCGAGGACTCGCTGGATCACCTCGAGCACCGAGCCCTTGCCCGAGATGTAGGTCGACGGGTCACGCTTGCACGCCTCGACGTCGGCAAAGCGGCTGAGCGCGTAGAAGTCGTGCTGCTCGTTGTAGTAGAGCGGTGCCTCGTCGCGGAGGCGCCGGAACGTGGGATACGGATCGGTGTCGATCTCGAAGTCGAACGGGTCGTAGTAGACGCCGCTCGAAGACGCCACCGCATCGCTCATCGCTGCTGCTCTCTCTCTTCACCCTCGAGGGCGAACGAGCCGAGAGTAATCGTTTCGCATGCAGGCTGCATGCGAGGCGCGCGACGGCAGCGACGCCTCAGCTCCAGGTGAGCGTGAGGTCTTTGACGTGACGCAGGCCGGGTGGGTACTCGAGCGCCTCGTGCCCGGGCTTGATCCGGTACTCAGGGATGCGGCGGTGCCACTCACGCAAGGTCACGCGCAGCTCGCGCCGCGCGAGGTGTGAGCCGAGGCAGCGATGCACTCCACCACCGAACGCGATGTGCGGGTTGGTCTCGCGGTCGAAGCGCACCTCGAACGGATCGGGGTACGCGGCGGGATCCATGTTGGCGGCGCCGTACATCACCACGACCGCGGTTCCCGCGCCGACCTCGGTGCCGCTCGGCAACGTCACGGCCGTGTCAGTGCGGCGTGGCACCCCCGTGGGCACAGGCGACTCCCAGCGCAACAGCTCCTCGACCGCGGCAGGGATGATCGACGGGTCGTCGACGATCTGCTGACGGTGCCCCGGGTGCTGCGCCAAGAACGCGTACGAACAGGTCAGCGTGTCACTGACCGTGTCGAGCCCCGCGATGAGGAACACGAAGCAGATGTCGAGGATGTCGTTGCGCGTCAGGCGCTCACCGTCGATCTCCGACTGCACGAAACGGGTGATGATGTCCTCCGCCGGCTGCTTCGTGCGGAGGTCGACGAGGTCCCCGAAGTACTCGTAGATCTCCTGGCCGGTCGTGGCCTGCACGCGGGCACGGACGTCCGGGTCGGTGAGCGCAGCGGGATCTTTCTTGTCGGGGTGCAGGATCCCATCGCGCATGTCGAGAAACATGCGGAGCTCGTCTTCGGGAAGACCCATCAGCCCGAGGAACACCGACGACGGAAACAACTCCGCGAACTCCTCGGAGAAGTTGCACTCACCGCGATCGATGAACGTATCGATGTAACCATTGACGCGGTTCGTGATGTCCTCTTCCTGCTCGTCCATGTGCCGCGGCGCGAACAACGGGTCGAGCAACTTGCGATACTTCGAGTGCCTCGGCGGATCGACGTTCAACGGAATCAGCGGTCGCGTGTTCCCCAGGTTCATCTCCACCGCGGAAGAGAACTCCTCGTGGTGGCGCAAGACGTACTCGGTGTCCACGCGCGCGAAGCTCATCCCGAAACCCGGCATGGGCTCGACGTAACCACCCTTCGCGATCATGTCGACGTAGTTCTGCTGCGGCGCCGCGAGATCGAACATCGCACCCATCGCCGTCTGGGTGTACGCGCTCGCCGCGCTCGCGCTCGCCGCGCTCGCCGCGCTCGCCGCGCTCGTCTCGTCCATCGCCTCGGTCACGTCGGTCATCGATCCCTCCCCGGGGACTCGCTCGTCCGGGGATCATATGCAGGATTTGCCCCCGTGATGTTCCTCATCACGCCATCCGGGTGGCGCTCGTCACGTGACGATCAGCAGCGGTGCCGTCGTTCACTCGTCGAGACCAGGAACGGCTTCGTACGCGGCGCGACCTCGCGCCTTCACCGCTGCGACGGCGTCAGGCAGCACCAGCCCGAGCTCGGCGAGGTCGTCCACTGCACCGTCCCACGCCTTCTGGAATGTCGCCGCGTCCGGGTACAGCTCGCGGATGCGTTCAGCCGACAACGGCGTCGACACGCCGCCGAGCGCGGACACGGAGAGGTCGCTCTGCATCCCGGCGTGCACCGCGAGCGGCGCGACGACGTCGGGCATGCGCACGCCGCCGAGCGCGTTGCCGATGTCGTCGTGCGCGATTCCGCCCTCGGGGTCGAGGGTGATGGGCGGGATCGACACCGGCGGATGCTTGGTGTCGATCCACTCGACGAGGCGTTCGAGCCCTGCGCGTGCGATGTAGTCCCACGCGATCGTGTTGTGTTCGTCCACCACGGGCAGACCGTCGCTGACTCCATCGCGAATGAGGGCCGTCGTCATCAGACCTGCCGACTCCCCGCCAGCATGGGCGGTGCCCGCCATCTCCCAGAACCGGAAGGTGTCACTGTCGGGTTGACGAACGATCGACACCATCATCGTCTCCGACTCGGAGTTCACGACCAGGATCGGCACGTCGCCGTCGTCACGGATCTGCGCGCTCCCCTGGAACCTGAACTCCGGTGTGAGGTCGAAGCTCTCGACGAGGCTCATGTCGGGCGGCGGCGGGCACAACCCCCAGTGCACGGTGAGAAGAAAGCCGTCGAACACCCGGTCTTTCTGATGCGCGATGTTGATGTACGAGCCGAGTCGCATCGCGGATTGCGATCCGCCCGTCGCGATCAGCAGCCTTGGTGCGAGGCCGCCGAGCATGTCGACGCCCTCCGACGGCCCTTCACGCAACCGCCTGGCCACTTGGCTGAAGATGTCGTACGAGAACGCATCGCCCGGATGGTGCAGCGAGCCGTACCGCTCGGGATCCCACTGGCGCAATCCCACCGTCGCGGGCATCTGGTCGGTCAGCGAGGGCTGACCGTCGTGGGCGACCCGCTGCGTCGTGACGCCAACCCACGCGTATCCGCGCTCGAGCTGCTCGGTGTCGGGCATCCCGAAGTCGACGCCGATCGTGACGTTCTGCCAGTTCACCAACACGACGCCGTTGAAGCGTGCTGGATCAGCAGGCCGAACCACGTAGGCGCGCGTCCGGTATGACGCTTCCTCGGCCGCTTCGACATCCCAACGCCCGTCGATCGCGACTCCGGTGCTGCCGGTCGGCGAGTACGACACGGCGGTCCCGTCGAGGAAGTACTCCTCCATGATGAAGCCGCGAGCGCGGAGATCCTCGGCCGGGCATCCGAAGATCCAGCCCTTCCCGCCCTCCACCGGTGCCGACACCGTGGGCACGTGTGTTCTCGTCATCTTCTCCACCTTCGTCTGGAACGGAACGTTGTACTTCTCGGCACGCGAGTGATCACGTTTCGAGCTGTCGGCCGAGCCACTCGCCGACGAGGGTTTCCCAGCGCACGGCGATCGATGTGCTGCCGAACAGCGACGCAACGCCGTGCGGCGCGCCGGGAAGGACGTGGAGCTCGGTCGGCACGCCGGCTTGGTTCAGGCGGAGCGCATACTCGATGTTCTCGTCGCGGAACCCGTCGGCTCCACCGACGATCACGAATGTCGGCGGGAGCCCGACGAGGTCGGCTGCGCGCGCGGGTGCGGCATATGGCGGAAGGTCGTCACGGCCGTACAGGTCTCCCAGGTAGCTGCGCCAGCCGAACTCATTGGATTCGCGGCTCCAGATCGGGAGCCCGTCGAGCTGACTCGACGAAGTGACCTGGCGATCGTCGAGCATCGGGCTCTCGAGCAGTTGGAACGAGAGGCGAAGTGATCGATCACGCGCCAACAACGCGAGGCCGGCAGCGAGCCCACCACCCGCACTGATGCCGCCCAGGCCGACTCGCTCGCGGTCGACGCCCAGCTCGTCAGCGTGCTCGAACACCCACTGCAACCCGGCGAAGCAGTCGTCGAGGGGGCCCGGGTAGGCAGTCTCCGGCGCGAGGCGGTACTCGACGGAGGTCACGACGCACTGGAACTCCACCGACCAGCGCGCCAGGCGCGCGTCGTCCATCTCGTAGTTCCCCACGACGTAACCGCCACCGTGGATCCAGTAGACGCACGGCAACACCGCGGCCGCATTCCGTGGTCGATAGGAGCGAACGACGACGGCCGGATCCTCGCTCACGATGTGATCGGCGCGCTCGACCGGATCCGAGGTGCTGTTCTCGCTCAGTCCGGCGGGCGCGGCGCGCATCCCCGACACCGCATCCGCAGTGACTGCGAAGGCGGCCATCGCTTCGCAGAACGGCGCGACCTCCGCGTCGAGCACAACACTGTCCACATTGCTCCGATCGTCGTCGTCGGTCCACGTGTGGAAGTGGTACCCGTCCATGATCCGCACGCCGCGCACGTTACCGCGCAACCCCGAGCCGTCGAGCTCGTCGCTGGTGCCGTCGACCGTGCTCGCTCCGGTTCCCGACCGTGCTTGGTCGCACCGGGTCGCGCCTACCTCAGAATCGCCGATCGGGTGAGTGGGTGTCCGACCGTCGCATTGATCCGTTCATGGTGCAACGGTGCAGACGACGCAGTCGTGGTTGAAGGCGGCGGGATCGGCGGTGGGCACGACGAGGCTCGACGGGTAGATCCCGTTGCGTTGGATGTTGTAGATGCCGCCGACGAGGCCGGGGATCAGGTTGATGCCCGGGAGCGCGAAGGGAATGTCGGAGGAACGCAGCGTGATGCGGAGCCGCTCCCCGGCCTGGAGCTCCATCGCGGTCGGCCAGATCCCGATCTCGAACTTGTTGACGGCACCGGGGATCAGCGCCGCCTGGGACTGTTGTGTGAAGGGGTGGAACGGCTGGATGATCCGGCCGCTGGCGTCGCGCCAGCTGTTGGTTTCGTCGAGCGCGCGTTGCGACCCGAGGAGCGCGCCGGCAGTGACCGACTCGACGCTTCCGTCGGTGCGGATCCGTTCGACGTTGACGATGAACTCGGCGTTGAGTGTCGTCGACGACGCGTAGAGCGTGAGGTCCATCGGCCCTGCGATCACCTTCGGTGCCGTGAACGGATCGGTCGTGTACGTGAGCGAGCCGAGCTCGGTGGTCTCGGGTGCTTCGGGCCCGCACGCCCCGTCGAGGGGGACGCCGGTGAAATTGAGCAGCCCGGCGGTCTGCACCTTCAGTTGCACGCTGCACGGGCTCGAGACACCCGTCCACGCCATGGTGTCCTGACCGAACAGACCTCGCGGCGCGGTCGTGGTCAGCTTGCCGTCGTTGAGCGAGAACGCGCTCCCACCAGCAGGCCCGGGCGCGAGGTGATACACGGTCGATGTCGTCTCGGAGAGCGGCCAACGGCTCGCGTCGACCCAACGGTCCGTCCCGAGCAAGTTCAGGTGCACGGGTGTGTCGGTCTGCTCGACGCCGTTGTCGACGCCCTTGAGGTAGTGATCGAACCAACGCAGACGTACCTGGTCGGCGACGTTCTTGTCGACCCCCGCGTGAGTCCACGGACCCACGAGAACCTGGAACCTGCCGTCAGGCACCTGACCGGCCAGCATCGGTGCGCGCTTGTCGCGCCCGACCGACGCGTTCTGCAGCCCGGTGAAATTCATCAACGGACCCTTGCCCATGACGTCGTACCAACCGCCGATCAGGAACGTGGGCACGTTGTTCGCCGCGATCTGCTCGATGTTCTTCACCGGCGACTTCGCGTCCCACTCCGGACCCGCGAACGCCAACGGACCTCCCGTCACGAAATCGAACAACATGCCGCCACCGAACGCCGCCGAGCCTCCCAGCGCCTCCAGCGTTCGCTGCGCGAGGTCGACCGGATCGGTGAGACCGAGATAGTCCGGCACCGCCGTCACGCCAGTCCCGAGGAAGAGCCCGGCGTACAGGAGCCCGAAGCCACCATTGGGCATCCCCCCGTAGAGCCCATCACGCGCGACATCGTTGATCGCGACCTCCGGCACCGACGCCTTGATCGGCGAATTCGGCCCCGCGATCGCCGAGGTGCGCAGCTGCGTGATGCCCATGTACGAGCCGCCATAGAGCCCGACCTTGCCGTTCGAGTTCGGCAGCGCCGCAGCCCAGTTCGCGAGCGCGACCCCGTCGAGCGCCTCGCGATCCGACCAGAGCTCGAACTCCCCCTCCGACCCACCACGGCCACGCACGTCGGCGATCACCGCGATGTAGCCGCGCGGCACGAGGTACCCCTCGATGTCACCCGCCAACAAGGGCAGGATCGGACTGTTCTTCCCGTACGGCGTCTGCGTCAGCAACACCGGGAACGGACCCGTCGCCGGCAACCCGGTGGCTGCATCGAGCGGGTACTTCACGTCGACGCGCAAGATCACGCCATCGTCCATCGCCACCTCGAGATTCGTCGCGGTCCCGATGCCGTACACCGCCGGCCCCGGCGTCCACTCCGCCGCAGCTGGGGATGCCCCGGCGGATCCCGGATCGGCCATTGCCGAGGTCGCGATCAGCCACGGAACCGTGCAGCACACGGCGAATGCAACGGTCATGGCCACCATGCGGCGAGAGCTTGTCCGGCGCGTTTGCTTCATGAGTCGAATCGTCATGGCGATTGACATTCCACCCAGCAGCAACACGCCAAACCCCCCAGATCGGTCAACGATGTTCACGTCGCCCCGGGCATGGCCGGGCCCCGCACGCAAAAGGCGAAGGAGTCAGCCCGATCCACCAGCCAAGAGGCCGTCACCATCCCGTGACGCACACGCGACGATGGCGGTACTGTCGTGAGGTCACGAAGGGGGATCTGCTGTGTCGTACACCACCAGTGCCGTCGACGATGCGGAGCGGAACCGCTTGGCCTACGAGCGCTCCGCCCGCCCGCGCGAGTACTACGCGGAGCTCCGAGCACGCGGTCGCATCGACAGCGCCGAGAACCCGGAGGAATTGGTGCTCGTGCGGCGCGACGACGTCGAGCACGCGTTGCGCACGTGGCAGGACTACTCGTCGGAGTTCAGCGGGGTGATGGGCAGCGACGAACCGCTCATCCCGCTCAACGTCGACCCGCCGCTGCACGCCAACTATCGCAAGCTGCTCGACCCCTACTTCGCGCCGAAGAAGATGGCCGCACTGCAACCAACGGTGCAGCAGCACACCAACGACCTCATCGACGCGTTCATCGGGCGTGGGAGTTGCGACTTCTCCACCGAGATGGCGGTCCCGTTGCCATGCTCGACGTACCTGAGCCTGCTCGGCCTCCCCACCGACGAGCTCGACGCGCTGGTCCGGTGGAAGGACATCATGATCCGGCCCGAGCACGTCGTGGCCGACCGCGACGAGGCGCTCGCGCTGCAGGCAACCACGGCCGGTGAGATCTACGGCCGCTTCGGTGAAGAGGTCGCGGCGCGACGCACGAAGCCGCGCGACGACCTCATCACGTACCTCGTGCAGGCCGAGATCGCGGGCGAGAAGCTGACCGACAGCGAGATCCTCCGCACGTGCTTCCTGCTCCTCGCGGCCGGGCTCGACACGGTGACCATCTCGCTCGAGTGCATCTTCGCCTACCTGGTCGACCACGACGACGCTCGCGCCATGCTCGTGCGCGAGCCGGGTTCCGAGATCACCCTCATCGAAGAGCTGCTGCGCTGGGAGACGCCGGTGCAGACGGTCACCCGTCGGGCGACGCGCGACCTCGAGGTCGAGCCCGGCGTCGTCATCCCGAAGGACCAGACCGTCCTCCTCGCCCTCGCTTCGGCCGACGTCGATCCCGAGGGAGTGCCCGGCGCCGACGAGGTCGACGTGCGCCGCGGCGACATCCGTGCGTTCGCGTTCGGTGGTGGCCCCCATCGGTGCCTCGGCTCCAACCTGGCGCGGATGGAGCTCCGGACGGTGGTGCGCACGTGGCACGACCGCATCCCCGAGTACCAGCTCGCGCCCGACACCGATCTCGTGTGGAACGGATCGACCTTGCGCGGTGTCGACCACATGCCGCTCACGTGGCAGCCGGCGTGAAGATCAGCATCGACCCCCAGCGGTGCCAAGGCCAGGGCCGCTGCTGGGACACCGCCCCCGACCTCGTCGACGCCGACGACGACGGGCGGGGCGTGATTCGCGGCCCCGGCGAGGTGCCGCCCGAGCTCGTCGATCAGGCCGAGACGGCGGAACGGGTGTGTCCAGAACGCGCGGTGATCCTCTCGCGCTGACGACACGCCCACTCGAGCTCCGCGCGCATCCAGCCGGAGCGCGCCGGTCGTTTGACCTCGTACCTGGCCGGGTAGCCGGGCACGATGCAGACCGCACCCGAAGCGTTCCAGGACCTCGTGTCGGAGCTCGACTACCCGATGTTCGTCGTGACCGCTGCCAGCAACGGCGCGCGAGCAGGATGTCTCGTCGGCTTCACCACGCAATGCAGCATCGATCCGGCGCGGTTTCTCGTGTGCCTCTCCAAGAACAACGCAACGTGGGAGGTCGCGCGCACGGCCGACGCGCTCGCAGTCCACTTCCTGCGCGCGGATCAGCGAGAGATCGCCGAGCACTTCGGGAGCGTGTCGGCGAAGGACGACCCCGACAAGTTGACCGCGTGGCCCCTCGGTTCGGGCCCCGGAGGCCTCCCGATCCTCGAAGACTGCGACTGGTTCGTCGGTCGCGTCGTCGGGCAGGTCGACCTCGGCGACCACACCGGATTCGTCCTGGACCCGACGGACGGAGAGCTCGACCACGGCCCGGGCCCTCAGCTCGGCTACGACCAACTCGACGACATCGAAGCCGGTCAGCCCGCGGGCATCGATCACTGACCGGCCGACTTCACGACGAGGCGCGCAGGAGCAGGATCGCTCGCTCTGCGGTGAGCTCCTTCGTCTCGGCGATGTGCAATGGATTGCGAGTCGCGGCGAGGAGCGCAGCCACCGCCTCACCCTGCGCTGCTCCCCTCACCTGCAGCAGGGCAGCGCCCTCTGGTGAGAGCCGCCGCGCCACGACGCCGAGACAGCGACGGATCTCGCCGAGGCCGTCGGGACCGCCGTCGATCGCGTGCGCGGGATCGTCGGGATACACGTTCACCTGCTCGGTCCGGAGGTAGGGCGGGTCCGCGAGGAGGAGCGGAAAGAGCTCCTCGTCGTGGAGCGCCGCACCGATCGGCGCGCAACGGACGTCGGAGTCGAGCCCGAGCCGCCGCGCGTTGCGGCGGGCCCACTCGCAGGCGTGTGCATCGTCGTCGACCTGCACGAGCGGCCGACCGCAGAGATGCGCTGCTGCGAGACCGATGTGTCCGGCACCGCAGTAGAGCTCGAGGAGTGCGCCCGCAGGAACTCTGCCGGCGAGCTCCGCAGCCCAGCAGCTCTGCGCAAGGGTCCATGCCCGCGGCTCGATCACCGTGTCGTCGTACTCGATCACGATCGGACCGAACACGGTCTGGCGTGTCGAGCCTTGCTGCGCGCTGCTGCTCATCGGTGACGGCTACCCACGTATCACGCCGGTGAACCTGGCGCGACGCACGTTTCGTCCACGCGGCTCGACGGGTAGGAGCGTGCACTCAGCCATGGGACTCACCACCGACCTGACCGAGGCACTACGCGACGATCCGGGCCGCCTCCCCGCGCTCGATGCATCGCAGGCGGTGAGTTGGCGCGACGCGCTCTCCGCGCTGATCGCGCTCCACGACCTGCACCTCGCACCGATCGAGACGCTCGGCGCGTCGGTGCGGCTCCAGCACGATCCCGACACCGCCCGCGTGAAGCGGGATCTCGAGGCGAGGCTCGTCGCACACCTCGATGCGGCGTCATCATCACCACGCCTCCAGGCGGATGCGGTCGGCGAGTTGCGCCGGATCGCGAAGCAGGATCTGGTGCCCGAGGCGTACGAGTGGCTGGCACGGGAGGCGAGCTTCGACGAGCTCCGGCACTTCCTCGCGATCGAGGGCGGCCCCGACGGCGGATTCGACGATCTCGTCGCGATCTGTCAGATCGGGCTCACCGGAACGGCGAAGCTGGTGCTCGGCGCCAACTACTGGGACGAGATGGGCCGAGGCGAGCCCGACGCCGTGCACACCGAATTGCATCGTCGACTCGTGCGGGCGCTCGACCTCTCGGCACCCGAGGACGCCCTCCCGATCGAGGCCCTCGAGCGCACCGCGTTGAACGGCCTCCTCGCGACCAACCGCTGGCTGCAACCCGAGATGATCGGCGCCCTCGGGCTGCTCGAGCTCCAGGCCGGGCCGCGCTGCCGGCGAGTCCTCGCGGCCCTCCAACGACTCGGTGCGCCGGCTGATGCGTTCCCGTTCTACGAGGAGCACGCCGCGGCCGACCCCCGTCACGGCAAGGACTGGCTCGAGCGGGGCGTGCGTGCGGTCGAGGAAGCGATCCCGGACGCGAGCCAACACATCGTGCGGGGCGCACGATGGCGCTCCGACGTGAACCACCGACTCTTCGAGTCGCTGCGCACACACTGCGCGCACGGCGCGCCGCGCGCCGCCTGACCGCCACGGGATCTCTCGGTTCCTCAGGCGCCGGTCTTCGTGGCCACGGAGCGACGGCGCTCAGAGGATGTCGTTGCGCGGATCGACTCCTCTATCGTGATCGGCCTGGCGCAGGGTCTTCGACCACTTCTCGCGCCGGCCCCGCCCTCGTAGCTCAGGGGATAGAGCATCGGTTTCCTAAACCGTGTGCCCAGGTTCGAATCCTGGCGGGGGCACCGGTCAACCTGTTCAGCCGCCGCTCGCTGCGGCCGGCCCGCGGAACAACATGGTGCCGAGCGGGTGGCCGTAGTCGAACTCGTAGTCCTGGAACTTCGCGCCCTGCTCCTGGAGCTCCTCGACGGTCCAGAAGTCGCCGTCCTTCTTGATCTCGTCGACGATCACGAACGGTTGGAACAGGTACACCTCGCCGCCCTGCACGAAGAAGACGCGCCCGTGGATCGGGCAGTCCGCGGTTGCCAGGTACGCGACGAACGGTGAGACGTTGCCCGGGTGCATCGGCGTCCACTCGTCGGATGGAGGCTCGGTGGCTTCTGGGCGCCCGAGCCCGGTGAGACGCGTCGCGGCCGCGGGTGCGATCGCGTTCACACGCACGCCGTAGCGCGACAGCTCCTGGTCGGCGATGATCGAGAAGGTCGCGATGCCCGTCTTGGCCGCGCCGTAGTTCGTCTGGCCGACGTTGCCGAAGAGGCCCGACGTCGACGACGTGTTGACCACCGCGCGCTTCGCGTCGTTCCCGGCCTTCGACTGGTCCCGCCAGTACGACGCCGCGTGACGGGTGGTCGCGAAGTGACCGCGCAGGTGCACCTTCATGATCGCGTCCCACTCCGCTTCCGACATGTTGAAGAGCATGCGGTCGCGCAGGATGCCTGCGTTGTTCACGAGCACGTGGAGGTCGCCGAACGCGTCGACCGCCTGTTGGATCAGGCGTTGCGCGCCCTCGAAGTCGGAGATGTCGTCACCGTTGGCGACAGCCTCACCGCCGAGCGCCTTGATCTCCTCGACCACCTGCTGTGCTGGGGTGGCGTCGGAGCCGGAGCCGTCTTCGGCGCCGCCGAGGTCGTTGACCACGACCTTTGCGCCCTCACGTGCGAACAACAGCGCGTGCTCGCGCCCGATCCCGCGCCCCGCCCCGGTGATGACCGCGACCCGGCCCTCGAGCGTGTTCGGCATCTCTCGTTCCCTCCGTGGGTGATCGAACTGTGGTGTCGAAACGGTCTATCGCGATCACGCCGCGACAGACCACCGCCAGCGTCAATCCTCGAATCCCACCGCGCCGGGCTCGAGCGGGGTCCCGAAGGCGTTGAGGCTGAACGACACGAGGTGGTAGTACCCGACGAGCAGCACGGCCTGGATCAGTTGTGCGTCGTCGTACTCGGCAGCGAGCGCGTTCCACGTGTCGTCGCCGACCTGCTGGTGCTCGTGGAGCTCGTCAGCCAGCCTGCACAGCGTCTGCTCGAATGGATCCCAGCCCGACGCGGCGGGACCGTCGACGATGCGTTGCACGTCGGCGTCGGTCATGCCGCCGTGGTTGGCGACGCGCCGATGCTGCGCGAACTCGTAGTTCGACTGGCAGTTCCATCCGGTGCGGAGGATGAGCGTCTCCCGATGGCGTAGCGGGATGCCGCCGTCGCGCAGGGTGCGACCCAAGGTGGTCATGGCCTCGGCGAGATCCGGTGCACGCACCAGGGTGGTGTAGATGTTGCGCGTCGGCCCGACCAGCAACGGAGCCAGCACCTCGCGTTGACGATCGCTCCACTCGTCTTCGGCAAGTGGCGCGAGCCGCTCGGGGCGCTCGTTCGACTCCTCTCCCATGAACTGACTCTCATCGGCGCGGGATTGAACGGTCAAGTTCACGGAGCCGTACGTCGAGTGGTTCGGGCCGCCGCTGGAATTCGGCGGTCGTTCCCCAGTCGAGGGACACCGCTCGAGTCGTCGTGCTGCGACGCTCGGCGCTCGCCCCGAGCCCGTCAGCTCCCGAATGCGAAGTCCTCGATGAGTGCGACCAGCACCAGCGGCTGGTCGCTCTGCACCGCGTGACCGGCGCCCGGCACCACCTCGTAGCGCACCGACGGGAGTCGCCGCTGGAATTCGGCGACGTCCTCGTCGAGCACGAACTTCGACTCGCCGCCCCGCACGAGCATCGTCGGCACGGTGATCGTGCTCACCTCGTCCCACATGGGCGTGAAGTCGGCCCAGTTGCGCGCCGACACGGGCGGCGCGTCGGGGTCGACGCGATCGGCGCGTCCGCCCATGAGGTCGTAGCGCCAAGTCCACTTCCCGTCGTCGGTCCGGTACGAATTGTGGCGCACGCCGCGGCGCACGCCCGACGCGCCGCGGTAGGGACTGAGCGCGATGGCAGCGTCGGCCATCTCCTCGAACGTGTCGTACGTGGGCTGCGCGCCGATCAACCCGACGGTGCCGCGCTCCATCGTGCTCATCGAGCGATCGGGGTTGTTCACGGAAGGTGTGACGTCGACGATCACGGCACGACGACACAGGTCAGGGCGCTTGGCTGCGAAGTGGGTCGCGGTGGCGCCGCCCAGCGACATGCCGACGACCGCCATCGCGTCGGGCGCGAGCTGCGGCATCGCGATCTCGAGCGCCTCGACGTTGTTCCACGGCCCGTAGTTGCGGTCGTCGCGGCGGTACGAGCGTCCGTGGCCCGGAAGGTCGAACGCGATCGCCGGACGGCCGAGGAACAGCGCGACGTAGTCCCAGGTATGCGCGTTCTGGCCGCCGCCGTGGAGGAACACGAGCTCGGGATCGTCACTCCCCCACTTGATGTAGCTCAGCCGTTGCCCTGGTTCGATCTCCAGGTAGCCGCGGCTGATCTCGGGTCGTCCCTCGAACGGCTGGTCCCACTCCTCTGCGTTCTCGTGGAGCAGGCCGAACTCGTCGTAGTCGTCGACCTCGAGCGTGTCATCGACCGTCGTCATCGCAGTGTCCTCTGCTGCGTCGAGGCACGCAGCCGCCCCCGTGGCGCTTCTTTCGAATGCACCCGTCCGGCCACTTCCTAGTTGCCCGCGGGCAACTTGCGAAAGTCCCAGCTCACGATCTTGTCGGGGACGAGGCGAGCCCAGGCGTGGCGACCGTCGGGAACCCACGTGCCCCCGGAGTACTTCTCGCCGAACAGCCGCTCCGGCACCTCGAGCTCGGGGTTCGGGGTCGCCGTCCGCGGCGCGTCACCCACGACCTCGCAGCGCCCGATGAGCTCCACCCCCTGCAGCTCCCCGTAGCCGTGGCCGGTATCGATCACGACGCTCGCCCGCGGGTCGCGGATCATGTTGGTCCAGCGCTGGCTCTTCACGATCGAGTTCAACCAGAGCGCGGTGCCGTCCCACACGAACCACAGCGGCGACACGTGGGGTGCACCGTCGACCCCGACGGTGCCGACCCGGCACATGCGCTCGCGGGCGAGGAAGTCGTCGAGCTCCTCCCCCGACATCGCGATCCGACGGGCCCGCCGTTGCTCCTTCGCCACTGCACGCTCCCCTGTTCGTGTTCCCACCGCTGACCGAACACTGCTAACTATTACCCGGCCGGTCCGGGCACGGAAGTCGACGGGGGATCCATGGGCGAGCTCGAGGACAACGGCGCGGCGAGAGCGGTGTCGCGCCCGCTCGACGACCTGCGCGTGATCGAGATCGGGTACGGCGTGGCCGCGCCGGTGTGCTGTCGCAACCTCGCCGAGTTCGGCGCCGACGTCATCAAGGTGGAGTCCGTGCGCCGTCCCGATTCGCTGCGCACGGTCGGCGCGGGGTGGATGCCGCCCGACGCACCGTGGGAGGTGCGCCGCGACACCGGCACCTCGATCAACGGCTTCACCTGCCCGCAGAAGCGCAGCGTCGGACTCGAGCTCGAAGGTGAAGGCGGCCGCGACGCGTTCCTCCGCCTCGTCGAGCGCAGCGACGTGGTGATCATGAACATGAGCGTCGACGCGGTGGAAGAACTCGGGATCGGTGCGGCCGACCTGCAAGCGATCAACCCGCGCCTGGTGTTCATGAACATGGCGTCGTTCGGCGCGTTGCCCGGGCCCTACCGTTCGTACCGCACGTGGGGAGGCAACCTCGCCGCGCTCTCGGGCGTGACCGAGCTCGTGGGGTGGCCCGACCGCGACCCGGTCGGCATGCCGATCTCGTTCCCCGACTACGTGTCCGCGCTCTGGGGTGCCACTGCTGTGATCGCGGCGATCCTGCGACGCGACGCGACGGGCGTCGGGTGCGACATCGACCTCGCGCAGTACCAGGTGGCGGTCGGCTGTCTGGGGCCGACCGTGACCGAAGCGCACCTCGGCGGTCCGACGCCGCATGCGACCGGCAACCGCGCCCCCGGCAGGGCGCCGCAGGGTGTGTACACCACGCGCGATCCGGACCGCTGGGTGGGGATCAGCGCGACCGACGATCGCGCGTGGGATGCGCTGGTCGGGGTCGACGGACTCGAGCACCTTGCGGCGGATCCCCGCTTCGCCTCCCCCGACGATCGGCTCACCCATCATGACGAGCTCGACCGCGCGCTGGAGCAGTGGACGTCGACCCGCACCGACTGGGAGGCGACCGCCGAGCTCCAGCACGCGGGCGTCGCGGCCGCGCCGGTGATGGACCACTGGGACGTGCTCGCCGACCACCAGCTCGCGGCACGCCGCTTCTTCCGGGTGTCGCCGAGCACCCGCTTCGGCGGCGAGCTCACGTACGGCCAGGCCGCACACCTCCCCGACGCGCCGAGGGTCGCCGACCGGGCGGGGCCCGCGTTCGGCGAGCACACCCGCGAGGTGCTCCTCGAGGTCGGCTTCAGCGCGAGCGAGATCGACGCCCTCGTCGCGGTCGAGGTCGCGCACGAGATGCCGCACCCCGAGCTCCACCTCGAGCGGCCGTTCCTCCACTGGATCCCGCGCGTCATGCGGCTCCCCTGGCCCGAGAGCAGCATCGATCCGGCCCGCATCGTGTTCGATCGCCTCGCGGGCCGCGACTGGAGCTCCGCCGACGACGACACGCCGCACGAGGCCGGCACGTGACGGGGAGCGAGGCACCCGGGCTGCTCGCGGGGACGCGCGTCGTCGATCTCGCCGGCGAGGCGCTCACCTACGCGGGCCGCATGTTCGCCGACCTCGGCGCCGACGTGATCCTCGTCGAGCCGACCTCAGGCACGGAGGCGCGCCACGTGCCGCCACTCGTGACCATGACCGACGGCGTCGCGGTGAGCGCGCACTTCGCGTTCATGGCCGCGGGCAAGCGCTCGCTCGCGCTCGACACCGCCGTCCCGGCCGGTCGCGCCATCCTCGACCGGCTCGTGCAGGTCGTCGACATCGTGCTCGTGCCGGGCGACCTCGACGAGCGGCGCAACCGGGGCCTCGATCCGGCGACGGTGCGCGCGCTCAGCGACCGCGTCATCGTCACGTCGGTCACCGCGTTCGGCAGCGACGGGCCGCGGCGCCACTGGCGCGGTTCCGACATGATCGGCTGGGCGACGAGCGGCGCGATGTACGGCATCGGCGACCCCGACCGGCCGCCCGTCGCACCGGGCGGCGGCCTCGCCGACGCGGCCGCTGCGTTGAACGCGGCGATGGGTTCGATGCTCGCGCTGCGGGCCCGGCAACGGAACGGTGGGACCGGACAGGTCGTCGACATCTCGCAGCAGGAAGCGGTGCTGAGTGTGTCGATGGAGGCGGGGCCGCTCCTGACGATGGAAGGACAGCCACAACAGCGCGCCGGCCGTCGACGCATGGCCGCGCACGGCGTGTTCCCCGTGCAGGACGGCATGGTCGAGATCGTGGCGTTCCTGCCGACGCAATGGGACGCGATGGCGGAGTGGCTCCACGACGAGCTCGGCATCGAGGAAGTGATGATGGACGAGTTCCGTGGCGGCTCCGCGTCGCGCTTCTTGTACTCGGACCTCATCGAGGGGTGGGTGCTCGAGCTGTGCAGCCGCTACACGAAGCAGGACTTCTTCCACGAGGCGCAGCGGCGCCGGGTGCCCTGCGGATCGATCAACAGCGCCGCCGATCTGCTCACCGACCCCCACCTCGACGCGGTGGGCGCGTGGGTCGACGTCGCGCACCCCGAGGTCGCCTCGGTGCGACTCCCGCGCGCGCCGGTGCGGATCGACGGCGTCGCCGCGCCGGTGGGCGCGGTGCCCGGCATCGGCGAGCACACCGACACGGTGTTGCGCGAGGTGCTCGGCGCGACCGACCGCGAGATCGCCGCGCGCCGCGCCGACGGCACCATCGCCTGACCCCGCGTCATGCCCAGAGTCGGGCGGCGCGCAACGCGTCGAGCACCGGGCCGTGGGCGCCGGACTGGTCTTCGCCGTAGCCGCGTGCGCCGTCCCACTCCCAGTGGAAGTAGCCGGTGCCTTGACCGCGCTCGCCGTGGTGGCTCACGAGCTCGCCGACGGCAGAGAGTTCACGGCCGTGCTCGTCGACCGCGTCCAGCCAGATGGTGCGCATCCAGTCCATCTCGGGATCGAACTCGCAGCGGCGGTTCCCGTCGACGAGCAAGCCGTACTTGCCGTCGCGCACGAGGTAGCCGGTCGTCACGTAGTCGCGGGCCTTGCCGTCGTAGAGGCACGGCTGCGTGTAGGCGAGAAACATGTTGTCGGCGTCCTGGGTGGCGAACACGTAGCCGATGCCGAACGGGCTGTACGGCGGGCGGTTCGCGTCGGCCGGATCGCGCGGCTCGCGCGGCTTGCCGGTGCGGCTCCCCGGGGGCCGCGGACCGGGACGTGGGCCCCACGAGCGGTCACGGACCGACAGCGAGTCGATGTCGATCGTCTCGCCGTTGAGCTCGATCTGTCCGGTGACGTGCATCGCCTGGTCGAAGTGGCGGCCCCGCCAGAACGGCGCCACGCCGATCGGGTGCGAGTGCGGCTCGCGCAGCCCCTCGAAGAGGAGGTCGGCTTCGAACTTGCCCGGATCGCTGCGCTGCACGCGGTACTTCATGAGCGGCTCGAGCATCTCGATGCGGTTGCCGTTCGGTAGCTCGATGTCGCGCAGATCCATCGCGTCCTTGTCGACGAGCGGCAGCTCGCGCTCGTTGACCTGGTACAGCGAGCCGGCAGGCGAGTCGTCCCACACCCACGCTCCACCGTTGCAGATGCCCTGGTTGAACAAGACCTGGTTGTAGAACCATCCGCCGAGCTTGCGCTCCGGGTCGTGGAACGACACCCAGAACGTCTCCGTCTCGTACGGGTGGTCGCTGTACGGGTGGAAGTTGTCGTCGTCGGGAGTGATCGGGACGACATCGCCTCGCTCCATTGCATTCTCCTCATCCCAGATCAGGGGTCGGATGGTCGTGGGCCGGCCGCGTGTCAGATCAGCGCGGGCCAGGCACGTTCGTACATCGCGCCGGACGACGGCTTCATCAGCCAGTCGTCGCGGATCAGCCGGTTCCAGTGGTAGAGGAGGTAGTCGTCGAAGTCGACCTTGTCCTCGCGTGCTGCGTCGGCGAGCGCGACCCGGCCGTCGTCGACTGACTCCGGCGTGTGCCCGAGCAGGCGCTGAAGGTCGTCGAGCTCGTTCGTCTCGAACTTCGCGCCGTTGCGGTCGATCTCCTTCAGGTACTTCACCTGGCGTGCCGCACCCTTGGCCAGGTTCGACGCGACGCGGTCGTCGACGCGCTCGACGATGCCCTTGAGCTGGTCGAGCACGACGTCGTACAGGTACGCGTGGCCGCCGGGTTGCGCCTCGTCGCCGATGTCACGACCGGGGAGCTCGATGCCCATGGCATCGGCCTGCGCGGTGAGGCGCATGCGTCGGTGGAGCATGCTCATGATGAAGCCGCTGCCGTCGGCGGTGCGGTCGACTGCGGCGTCGCCGCCGCCCGCCATCATCGCCTGACGACGCCGCTCCGCGGCTTGCCCCATGTCGGCGAGCCCGAAGCTGGCACCGAGGCGGGCGCACGCGTTGAGCCGGTAGTAGCGCACGCGATCGGCGTCGACCGTGATCCCGCTCGTCGCCTCGTACTCGCGGAGCCGCGCCGGGAAGTCGGGCCAACCGTGCTGGGTCGAGCGCCACGACAGCCACGCGATGTCGTCCATGGGATCGCCGAGGTGCGCGAGCTCCCAGTCGATGATGGCGGTGACACGATCGCCGTCGTACATGAAGTTGCCGGGGCCGGTGTCGCCTTGCACGAGTACCGGCTCGCCGTCGAAGTCGGGGATCTGCCCGAGCAGGTGCTCGAGCTGGACGCGCGCCAGGAGATCGATCGGCTCCTTCGCGTCCTCGGCCTCGAACGACTCCTTGATCCCGGCGAGCTGGTCGGCCTGGTGCTCCCGGACCGACTTCACCGGCCCGAAGCTCGGGAGCGCGAGCGCACGCGCACCGGCGCGATGCCACGTGGCGAGATGGCGCATGAAGTCCTGCGCGACCGCGAGCGCCACGTCGGGATCGCGCGGCGCGTGGAACCATGCCTGACCGCGTGCGCGGTCGACGAGGAACACGTCGAGGGCTTCGTCGACTCCCCACACGTGCGGGATGGGGATCCCGAGCGGCTCCAGCGCGCGGTACACCTCGGCCTCGCGGTCGAACCCCATGAACGAGCCGACACCGCCGCGCCCGCCGCGCTGGAGGAACAGCTCCCGTGCCGAGCCGTCGGGCATCCCGACGTCGACGGAGAACCCGGTACGTCCACCCGCCGGGATCTGCTGCATCGAGACGATCTCGCCGCCGACGGCCTGCTCGACCCAGGTGGTGATGGCGGGATCGACGTCGGCCATCAGCTGCCCGGCTTCTCGAACGCGGCACCGGCGAACGTGCCCACGGTGGTGAATTCCTCCACCGGCGCGCGCTTCAATTTTGTGATCTCGCGCACCGGGCGGCCGAGGGGCAGCATCGTCACGAGGATGAACTCGTCGGGGATGCCGAGCACCTCACGGAACGCCGGCTCCTGTCGGGCCAACACCGATGTGAGGTGCCCGCCGTATCCGACGTCGCGCGCGGCCAGCAGGATGTTGTGCGCGAACGGGAAGGCCGACCCGCCCGCCGTGACCGGCACCCGGCCCATCCCGCTGTCGACGCTCGACGCCGCGGTGGTGTCGAGGAGGATCGCCAGCAACACCGGCGCGGTGGCGATGTGGCTGTGCTCGAACGGCAACGGCACCTCGCGCGCTTCGGCGAGGTCGATCTGCGGCGGGTTCCCGTCGTTCGAGGCGACGAACGGGACCAGCCCGGCGCGGTGGAACCCCATGTACTCACGCATGCCGAGGTCGTACAGCTCCGCGATGCGTTGCTTCGTCTCCGGGTCACGAACCACGATCACCCGCCACGCCTGGCGGTTCCCGCCGTTGGGCGCGAACCGCGCGTGCTCGAGGATGTCGTACAGCACGTCGTCGGGAACGTCGTCCGTCGTGTACTCACGACTGGCCGGCGTCGTGCGCATCGCTGCGCGCAGTTCCATGCTCACCTCTCGACGTTCAACGTTCCAGGATCCCGACGGCCGCGCGTCACCAGACGAGTGGCTCCGACGGTGCCGCTCCTCCACCGCGATCTGCAATTCGAGCCTAGCGAGGTGCGATCCCAGGCAGCGGTGCGGTCCGGTCGCGAACGCGATGTGGCGGTTGACCGGACGGTCCATGTCGAACACACCCGTGTCGGGGAACTCGCTCGGGTTCCGATCGGCGGGCCGCCCGCGTCGTTCAGCGCGGCGATGCCCTTCGTGTCACCGTCGACGATCGCCTGGTCGGCGGGCGCCAGGTCGCCCTCACCACCCACCGCGGAGCCGACGTTGCCGAGTAACGCCATGCCGATCTTCACGGTTCCACTCGCGCTGCGCCGTCTCGACATCGTTCCCCCCGGTTCGCGCGCCAACGAGTCGGCCATTCCTGAGATTGGCGCAGTGCGCCGCATCATGGCACAGTCCGCCAGGATCGGCGAGACGCCCGGCCCGGCGGTTCAGCTGGAGGGCGACACCACGGACCGGTGCAGACTGGCCAGGGCGCGGACCGCCTTGTCCAGGTGCGCCGACAGCTCGGCGCCGTCCGCCTGCTCGATGGCCCGGGTGTAGACGAACCAGATCACGGCGGCGAACGCAGCCGACAACACCCCCACGATCTCGTCGTCATCAGCGCCGTCACCGAGCCGATCGCGCACCACGTGCTCGAGCTCTGCCGCCAGCGTGCTGTAGACGCGGCTCTCCGACTGCACGACATCGGGCGTGGCGCGCACGATCTCGCTCCACAGCCGCACCGCCTCGAGCTCGGCGTCGGCGTTCTCCCCGGCCGCGGCGACCGCTGCCCCACCCGCAGCGAACACCGCGTGGAACGCCTCGAGCAGGTCTTCCTCGGGTGGTCGCGCCATGAGCACCTGGCCGATGCGCTTGGCCTCGCGGACGGGCAGCGCGGAGAGCACGTCGTTCGCGTTGCGGAAATATCGGAAGAACGTGCGGGTCGAGATCCCAGCCGCGGTCGCGATCTGCTCGACCGTGACGTCGCCGACGCCGCGCTCACGCATAAGCGCGAGCCCCGCACACTCGATGCGCAGCGACATCTGCACCCGCTTGCGCTCCCAGACATCGGCATTGGTCGACGTTC
>JBEVIU010000063.1:0-6667 GCA_040510575.1 Acidimicrobiia bacterium
GGTGAGGGGGGCATGCTCTGGCTGTGCCAGGTCACCTTCGCCGGCGTCGGCGCGCTCACCACCGCACAGCTGGCCACGCTGCACGGCTGGGATCCGCTCCTCGCCATCGTCGCGGGCGGGATCGTGGCCGCCGCGATCGGCACGGTGCTCGGCTTCCTCACCATCCGGCTCGGGAACCTCTACGTCGCGCTGGTCACGCTCACGTTCGGCCTCCTGATGGAGACACTCGTGTTCTCGCTCGACACGTTCCGCCCGAGTGGCGCCGTCATCGCGGTCGCTCGCCCGAGCTTCGCCCTCGGCGACCAGGCGTTCACCTACCTCACCTTGGGGATCTTCGCGGTGCTGGCGATCCTGATCGTGAACCTCCGCCGGTCGACCACCGGCCTCGCGCTGAACGCGGTGCGATGGAGCGAGACGGCTTCGCGCACGATGGGCATCAGCGTGCTGCAGGTGAAGGTGTTGATCTCGGCACTCGCCGCCTTCGTCGCCGGCGTGGGTGGCGGGCTCTACGCGGTGCAGCAGAAGCAGGCGCTGCCCGACCAGTACGCGACACTCATCGGGCTCGGCTGGCTAGCGGTGGTCGTGACCTTCGGCGTGCGCTCCAACATCGCCGCCCTGCTCGCCGCGATCGGGATCACCATCACCCCCCAGCTGTTCGTGACGTACACGACGCCGACGTGGTCGCAGCTCCCGATCTTCCTGTTCGGCGTCGGCGCCATCCTGCTCGCCAAGAACCCCGAAGGCACCGTGCACATGCAGGCGATGCAGTTCCAGGGGCTGCTGCACCGGATCGGCGGCACGCGCGCCGTACCCGCGACAACCGCGCGCGCCGGACGCCATGACCCGCGCCTCACCGGACCGGACGACTCGGCGCCTGCGGCGGAGGTCGACGGTCCCGTGGGCGAGAGCAGTGGCAAGAACGGCACGGGGAACGTGAACGATCAGGCCGAGGTGACAGGGTCATGAGCGCGCCGGAGCTCGCCCGGGCCGTCGATACGGTCACCCCCGACCTCGCGCTCGAGGCGCGCGGTGTGACCGTGCGCTTCGGTGGCCTCGTCGCGCTGGCCGACGTGACCGTGGGCGTACCACCGGGAACCATCGTGGGGCTGGTCGGTCCGAACGGCGCGGGCAAGACGACCCTGTTCGGTGTGATGTCGGGCCTGCTCCGGCCCAACCAGGGCGAGGTGTTCCTCGGGGGCCGTCGGGTCACGCGCGCCACACCGACGAAACGGGCTCGACTCGGTCTGGCCCGCACCTTCCAGCAGCTCGAGCTGTTCATGGGGCTCACGGTGCGCGAGCACCTCGTGCTCGCCTATCGCGTGCGCAACTCCCGGCACCGACTGTGGTCCGATCTCGCGACGTTCGGATCGATCCACCCGGCGTCGGACGCGGAGCAGGAGCGCGTCGACCGGCTCCTCGCGCTGCTCGGGCTCGAGAGCGTCGCGAACGTCCTGGCGTCGTCGCTCCCACTCGGGACGTCGCGGCGGGTCGAGGTCGGGCGCGCCCTCGCCAACGGCCCGACGGTGGTGCTGCTCGACGAGCCGTCGTCAGGGCTCGACGCCGCGGAGACCTCGCACCTCGCGGCTGCGCTGCGCACCGTCGTCGAGGAAGAGCAGGTCGCACTCCTGCTCGTGGAGCACGACGTCGCGATGGTGCTCGGGCTCTCGCAGCGAGTGCACGTGCTCGACTTCGGCCAGAAGATCGCCGAGGGCACGCCCGACGAGGTGCGAAACGATCCTGCCGTTCGCGCTGCCTACCTGGGCGACGACGAGGCCGTCGAAGGGACGAACGCGTGACCGACACGCTGCTCACCGTCGAGCACCTCGACGTCCGGTACGCGTCGGTGCAGGCGCTGTTCGACGTGACCTTCGACGTCGGCGCCGGATCGGTGGTCGCGGTACTCGGCGCGAACGGCGCCGGGAAGAGCACGCTCGCCCGCGCGGTGTCGGGGCTGGTGCGCCCGGCGGCCGGCACGGTGCGCTTCGGCGACGACGACATCACGAAGTGGGCGCCCTACCGGATCCGTCAGGCCGGACTGGTGCACATTCCCGAGGGCAGGGGGATCTTCCCGGGCCTCACCGTCCACGAGAACCTGCGCATGGCCGTCCGCAAGGTGGGGACACCCGAGGAGCGCAAGGACGCGCTCGCCCACGCGTACGAGCTGTTCCCGGCGCTCACCAGCCGACGGACCCAGCGGGCCGGATCACTCTCCGGTGGCGAGCAGCAGATGCTCGCGCTCGCCCGCGCGTTGGCGATGCCGCCGCGTCTGATCGTCGCCGACGAGATGTCGCTCGGCCTGGCCCCGCTCGTCGTCGACTTCGTGTTCGAGAGCATTCACCAAGCGGCGCAGCGCGGGGTCACGATCGTGATCATCGAACAGTTCATCCACCGGGCCCTGGGCCTCGCCGACACGGCGGTGATCCTCCGCCAGGGCTCCGTCGCGTGGTCGGGCCAGGCGACCGACGCGCGGCAAGAGGTGCTCGACCGCTATCTCGGCGAATCCGCGGACGCGATGGCCTGACCGCGTCGGCGACCAACGACGACCTACAAAGAAGACAGCGACACCAATCAGCGACCCAGGGGGGTACCAGTGCGACAACGACGAACGTTCGGAAGACTGGTGGCGGCAGCCACCGTGACGGCACTGGGGGTGGTCGGCCTCGCGAGCGCGGGGACTGCCGCCACCAGCGGCGGCGACAGTACCGGCGTGACCGACAAGGAGATCAAGCTCGGCTTCATCTCGCCCGCGACCGGTATCGCCGGTTCGACGTTCCAGAACGCCGAAGACGGCTTCAAGGCGTGCATCGGCAAGACGAACGCCGACGGTGGCGTGAACGGCCGCAAGCTCACCTACGAGTTCTACGACGACGGCGCGGTCACGAACCTCCAGGGCGTCCAGGACCTCGTGCAGAACCGCGGCGTGTTCGCGGTCGTGAACGACTCGCCGTTCGCGTACCAGGGCTACAAGTTCCTGCTCGACAACGACGTCCCCATGGTGGGCGGCGGCTTCGACGGGGGCGAGTACGGCGAACCCGGCAACGAGGACCTCATCTCGCTGTCCGGGAACGCAGCGCCGGTCTACGGCGTCAGCTACACGGGTCTCCTGGACGTGTTGCATGACAAGCTCAAGGTGAAGAGCATCGCTGCTTTGGCGTACAAGATCTCCGCGTCGTCGACTGCATCCGCGCAGAACCTGATGAAGTACGCGGCGCCGGAAGCGGGCGTGAAAGCGGGATATCTCAACACCACGCTCGACTTCGGCACGACCGACGTCGGACCCCAGGTGTTGGCGATGAAGGAAGCCGGCGTCGACGCGGTGTACCTGCCGATGGTGGCGTCGAGCAACTTCGCGGTGCTCCAGAGCGCGGCGCAGAACAACTTGAAGTTCAAGGCCGCGGTGCTCTTGACCGGGTACGGCCAGGACCTCCTCGACCAGCCCGTCGCCGCGACGCTCGGCCCCGAGGTGCTCCTCGTCACTGGCTCCAAGCCCGTCGAGCTCAAGGACAAGGCCACGAAGCAGTTCCAGGCCGACCTCGCGAAGTACGGCGACCTGCCCAAGGACAAGGTGCCGGACTTCGGCCACTACACCGGCTACCGGATCTGCAAGCTGACGGTCGCCGGGCTCGAGGCCGCGGGCAAGGACCTCACGCGCCGGGGCTTCATCGACGCGACGAAGGCCATGGGCACCTGGAACGACGGCCTCTCGTGTCAGCCCATCGACGTGAGCGCGGAGAACTTCGGGAAGCCACCGGCAACGAGCTGCGGCTGGTACGTGCAGGTCAAGGACGGCAAGTACGTGGTGTTCAACGATGGCAAGCCCGTGAAGGGCAAGCTGATCCAGGCCACCACGAAGGCGACGACGACCACGGCGCCGCCCGCGTCGTAGCACGACGAGCACACGACGAGCACGACGAAGGGAGGGCCCGCTCACCCCGGGGGGCGGGCCCCTGTCGAAGCCGGTGGGGTACGGGACCTCGCCGCGGTACGCCACGTCGAACGGCTGGCGCGGGAGTCGGTGTGACGGATGTCCGTTTGACCGCCGCCGGCGTCAGACGTTCGCGGTGGCGTCGAGGTACTCCTCGAAGCGTCGCACCGCGTCGTCGTTGGCCGGGCCGTGCTGCACGAGGGCATCGAGGTCGTCGTGCTGGTCGCGCAGTCGGCGGTCGACGATCGCATCGAACGCGCGACGTCCCTCCAGGAGCTTGCGAGGACGGAACTCGCTCGGCCAGTTGTCGGGTGCCGGTCGATGCTGCTTCAACACCTGGCGCGCAATGGTCACCTTGTGCACCTCGGTCGGACCGTCGACCGTGGCCATCATCTCGCCGTTCGCACCCAACGCCATGAGGTTCGACACCCCGAGCGCGCCGTGCAGGTGCGTCGCGCGCGAGCCGATGTTCGAGAGGATGCCGGCCGCGCGCACCTTGCAGGCTGCGATGTACTGGCGCGCCTGGCGGGCGTCGGTCTGGTCGATCATCCATGCGGTGTACAGCACGAGGAGCCGGAACTCCTGGAGCTCGATCCACGACTCGGCGATCTGATCCTGCACCATCTGCTTGTCGGCGAGGAGCGTGCCCTTGGTGGTGCGGCTCAGCGCGCGCTCGCACATCATGTCGAAGTAGCGCTGGCACCCGGCGACGGTGCGCATCGCGTGGTGGATGCGCCCGCCGCCGAGGCGACGTTGCGCGACCTCGAAGGCCTTCCCTTCCCCGCCGAGGAGGTTCTCGGCCGGGACGCGCACGTTCTCGTACCGCACGTGTGCGTGAATGCCGTGCCCGAACGGCTCGCCGATGTGGCCGATGTCCTGGAGCACGCGGATCCCGGGCGCGTCGGACGGGACGAGGAACATCGACATCCCCTGGTACGGATGCACGTCGGGGTTCGTGACGACCATCACGATGATGAACGACGCGGTCCGCAGGTTCGACGAGAAGAACTTGTCGCCATTGATCACCCACTCGTCGCCATCGCGCTCGGCGCGGCACTTGAACTGGGTCGGATCGGCGCCGCCGTGCGGCTCGGTCATGGAGTACGACGAGAACACCTCGCCGTCGAGCAACGGCTGGAGCCACTTCGCCTTCTGCTCGGGCGTGCCGTACGCGGCGATGATCTCGGCGTTGCCGGTGTCGGGCGCCGCGCAACCGAACACGATCGGCGCCCACGCCGAGCGGCCGAGCAGCTCGTTCATCAACGCGAGCTTCAGCTGCCCGTAGCCCTGGCCACCGAGCTCGGGCTCGAGGTGACAGGCCCAGAGCTCCTGGTCACGCACCTCCTGCTTCAGCCGGTCGATCAGCGTGCGCAGCGAGCCTTCCGGCTGCTGGAACACGTTCACGTCGAGCACGAGGTCGAGCGGCTCGATCTCGTCGCGGATGAACGCGTCCATCCAATCGAGCTTCGCCTGGAATTCCGGTTCCGTGCTGAAGTCCCACACGGTGACTCCCCCCTGGTTCGCCTGACCTGGTCGCGCGTGCCAGGGATCCTCGCGGAGCCACGCGACCGGCGCAAAAGGCGGGCGCGAGATGCCAAGATGGCGGCATGCCCGAGTTCCGCGACGCCATCCCCGACGATTGGATCGCGCCGGGCGAGACGACTGCAGTCGACGTCGCGGGGATGCCGGTGGCGATCGCCAACGTCGAGGGCGAGTTCTTCGCGTTCGGGAACTTCTGCCCACACCAGGCCACGCCGCTCGGGGGCCAACCGCTCACGAAGCGGTGCATCATCGCGTGCCCCGAGCACCACTCCATGTACGACGTCCGCACCGGCGCATGCGTCCTGCCGTCGGACGACGGTTACACCGGCATGCTCACGATGTACACGACCCGCGTCGTCGACTCGGTGGTGCAGGTCGAGCTCTGACGCTTGACGCTCCCGCCGCGACGTGCTGCTCGGATTGCGAACGTGCATCGGGACACGTCGGACCGGTACGTTCGGCCCATGGAACGCACGGACCACGAACCGGACGCCACTGCGATCGATGCGAAGGTCGACGAGCTGCTCGCGGCGTTCCCGCCGGCGTCCACCGACCCGCTCGTGTTCCTCCAGGCGCAGTACGACGCCGGGCTCGCCTGGGTCGACCACCCCGTCGGCTACGGCGGGTCCGGCGCCTCGATCGCACTCCAGGCGCACGTCGACGATCGCCTCACCGACGCCAAGGCACCCCCGAACGGCCGCCAGACGAACCCGATCGGAGCGGGTCAGTGCGCGGCGACCGTCCTCATGTACGGCAGCGAGGAGCAGAAGCAGAAGTACCTCCCCGCGTTGTTCACCGGCACCGCCGAGTGGTGCCAGCTCTTCAGTGAGCCGGGGAGCGGCTCCGACCTCTCGTCGCTCGCGACCCGGGCGGTCCGCGACGGCGACGAGTGGATCGTGAACGGGCAGAAGGTGTGGACGAGCGGCGCGCAGAGCGCGCGCTACGCGCTCCTCCTGGCCCGCAGCGATCCCGACGCGGAGAAGCACGCGGGGCTCACCGCGTTCGCCATCGACATGCACTCGCCGGGCGTCGAGGTCCGGCCGTTGCGCCAGATCAACGGTGGCTCGCACTTCAACGAGGTGTTCATCAGCGACGTGAGGATCCCCGACGCCGAGCGACTCGGCGACGTCGGTGCCGGGTGGAGGGTCGCGAACTCCACGCTCGCCCAGGAGCGCTACAACATGCCACGCCTCCCCAACC
>JBEVIU010000064.1:0-18757 GCA_040510575.1 Acidimicrobiia bacterium
GCGCGCCCGACACGGCACCGAACGCAAGGATCAGGGCCACGAGCACTGCGCCCGTTGCGATCGAGTTCTCGAGCAGCTGCAGACCCGTGTCGCCCGGCGACAGACGTTGTGCGGCGATTCCGGACCCGACGACCGTCGCGACGAGGAACGCGGCGCCGACACCCTCCGCCGTGGCGCGGCGCGCCAGGCTCAACTCGTGCACATTCGTCATGACGGGTGCGTGTAAGCGAGCGTCAGCAGCAGCGTTCGGCGGACTCGGGTGCGCTCGCGCAACACAGCGCGTCGGCACCGCTTCGCCGTTCGGCCACGGAGACGGCGGGATCCGTGGTGCGCAGTTCGCCCGCGGGGTGCTCGACATCTGCGAGCACGGTGTAGATCTCCCAGGGCTCGCGGTCGGGACCGTCGACCCAGACCTTGTCCTGCAGCGCGAAGCAACACTCGACCTGGTCTTCGGTTGCGGTGGGGAGGCCTTCGTCGGTCAGGCGAGCCTGCGTGGCTGCGACGACCTCAGTGCTCTCGACCTCGACGCCGAGATGGTTCAGCGTGCCCGGCTCGCCGCCCTCGATGAGCACCAGCTTCAGCGGCGGCTCGGTGATCGCGAAATTGGCGTAGCCAGGACGCACCTTGGCCGGCTCGGTCGCGAAGAGCTTCGAGTAGAAGACGATCGCCTCGTCGAGGTCGGACACGTTGAGGGCGAGCTGGACACGGCTCATCACTGGCTCCTGTTACATTGGTGAGCGTCGATGTATCGAGGGTAGTCTATGTATCGACACCTGTCAATCTGTTCCGGGAGGCCGTCGTGACCGAGCCGTGTTGCCTGCCGCTGCTGGCCGCACCCCTCTCCGAGCCCGAAGCCGACGACCTCGCCTCGGTGTTCGCAGCCCTGGCCGATCCGGTGCGGCTGCGCATCCTCAGCCTGGTCGCCGATGCGGGCGAGGTGTGCTCGTGCAACCTCCTCGAGCCGCTCGGCCGGTCCCAACCGACCGTCTCGCACCACACGAAGGTCCTCGCCGACGCGGGTCTGATCGTGGGGGAGAAGCGCGGCCGCTGGGTGTGGTGGTCGCTGGTACCCGAACGGGTCGACGCGGTGCGCAGTGCGCTCGCGCCGGCGCGCTCGTCAGTCTGACGCGGCGGCGCGGCGCGGCGGAAGCGCGATGGAGACCGCGTCGGCCGCACCCTGCAGCGGCGCGCGCACCACGCTCACCAGCGGCGTGACCGAGACGTAGCCGGCCTGCAACACGCCGACGTCGGTGCCGGGCGCCGCGTCACGTCGTGGCTTGAAGTTGAGCTTGAGGTCGCCGGTCGACACGTCGGCGGACGCGATCCACACCTCGCCGTGCGGCGCGAGCTCCGACTCCTGCACACCTTCGAGCTCGTCGAGCGGACGATTCGGCACGTTGATGTTGAGGAGCCGCGGTCCGCCGTCAGGCTTGGCGGCCCACTCGACCGCCGCGACCGCGATCGCGGCTGCGGTCTCCCAGTAGTACGAGCCACCGGCGCCCCACGTGAGGCTCACCGCGATCCCTGGGATGTCGAGGCCGACGCCGGTGAGCGCGGCGCCGACCGTGCCCGAATGCACGACGAGGTGCCCGGTGTTGGCGCCGGGGTTGATGCCCGCGACGACGAGATCGGGAGGTTCGCCGAATCCGCCGAGGGCAGCTGCGAGCACTGCGGTTCCGGGTGGAGCGTCGATGGAGAACACCGGGAGGTCGGGGCGGGTCTCCCACTCGACCGGTGTGACCGGCGGTGGCTCGTCACCCCAGAACTGACCCAGCGCAGCGCCCGAACCGCTCCGATCGGTGCTCGGCGCGACCACGAGCACGTCGTGGCCGTCGTCGGCGAGTGCAGCGGCGAGCACGAGAATGCCGGGAGCGTGGACGCCGTCGTCGTTGGTGACCAGGATCCTCATCGAACCGAGGCTACCGGCGCCTGCCCGCGCCCTCCGACCCGTTGCGTGACTGCTGTCCCGCACCCGACCGGTCAGCTCGGGGGAGCGAGATACCGGGCACCGGTCACGCGGCCGTCTGCCGTGTCGAGCACCCACACGCTGCCCTTCTCGAGCCGGAAGTCGGCGATCTGCACGCCCTGGTCGGCGAGGTGCGTGAGCAGGTCGCCGATCACGTCGCCGTGGCTGCACAACACCGACTGCTCGCGAGCGAGCTTGTCGAGCAGCGCGGCTGCGTCGGCGAGTGGCGCCCCTTCGGCCAGCGCGTCGGACACTTCGACCACGACGCCGCACGCCGACGCGAGCGGTTCGACGGTCTGCACGCAGCGCACGTAGGGGCTCGACACGACCTGTGTGATCCCGGCATCGGAGAGCACCGCGGCGATCTCGCCGGCCTGGCGCTGCCCAGGCTTCGACAACGGCCGTTGCGAGTCCTTGCCCGGCCAGTTGCGACGGCTCCCTGCCTTCGCGTGACGTACGACGTACACGCTCATTCGAGCTCCCCATCCACCGAGGCGACCAGACGCCGGTCGTGATCGTACGACAAGAGCTTCACCGCATCCTTCGGCGAGCACCATCGGATCTCGTCGACCTCGTCGTTGGGCGTGAACGTGCGGCCGTCGTGGTCGGGCTCCATGAGCCAGTACCGCACTTCCTTCTGGCGGCCGCGCGAGTCGCGGTACCGGGTGCTCCCGATCTCTCGGCCGAGCTCGCAGCGCATGCCCGTCTCCTCCTCGACTTCGCGCAGCGCGGTCTCCTCGGCGCGCTCGCCGCTCTCGGCCTTGCCCTTCGGCAGGCTCCAGTCGTCGTAGCGCGGCCGATGGACGAGCAGGATCTGCGTGTCGCCCTTGCCGTTCTTGGCCCGTCGCCAGACCACGCCGCCGGCCGCGAGGACGTCGGCGGCACCGTTGCGGCTCACAGCCAGTCGCGCAAGCGCTTGCGCCGCGCACGCCGCCACACCGACGGGAAACGCGACCGCGCGGCGCGCGCCGCGGCGCGTTCGATCGCAGCCAGCTCGCCGGCGACGAACAGCATCGGCCCGCTCGAGCCTGCTCCGAGCTGGTTGCGGAGCCACTCTTCGGCGACGACCGCGTCCTGGTGTTCCCCGAGCGTGTCCTGCACTGCGGCGACGCGCTTCGCGAAGCGCTTCGCCTCGCGGCCGATCGCCGGGGCCACCGCCTCGGTTGCGTACCGCGCGCGCTTCGCGCGAATCCGGACCTCGTGGAGCTCGGCGTCGGGGGGGTCGTCATCGAGTGCGTCGACGGCGCGACGCAGCTTCTTCCACGGCCGGCGCACGAACGTCTCGAGGTCGATGTCGTCGACGTCGGCCGCGTCGGGTGCTGCGGGCACGTTGTGCGTCGCGTCGACGAGACGGTCGAGGAGCGACAGGTACCGATCTGACGCCATCGCGACGAGGAGCGTGTCGCGCGCACTTGCTCGTTGCGCGCGCAGCGCGTCGAGCAGATCGGTTGCACCGTTGGCGTCGGCATGCGGCAGCGCGTCGAGCCGGGCCTCGAGTCGCTCGAGCAGCACGTCGGCGTCCCGCACTTCACCGAGCCGTTCGCCGAGCCACTTCAACTCGTCGCGCAGCGGCTCGCTCCAGTGCGGGTCGACCACGTCGCGGAACGTGCGGAGATCGGAGCGCAATCGCCGCGTCGCGACCCGAGCCTGGTGGACCGCCTCGGCGTCGTCGCCCAGCAGCACGCCTGGATGGTGATCGACCAGACGCGCGACCGAGCTCGCGATCGTCGCGCTGAGCACTTCGAGCGCGGTCGACGCGAGATCGAGCTTGCGCGGTGCCACGAGGTCGGGCGCGTCGAGTGCGCGCGGGCCGATCGCCCGCACGATCTTCGGCACCGGATCGGGCCGTCCCGCCCCTGCCTTCTGGAGCCGTTGGCCCAGCAACGTGGCCACACCCTCGTCGGCCTCTTCGGTCAACTCCACCTCGAGCTCGCGGAAGCGGGCGGCGAGCCGCACGCCGTCGATCACGGAGACCTCGTCGTCGTCGACCTCGGCGATCTTCGCGCCCGAGGCGTCGCGGACGATCACGCGTCGTCGGAGCGTGTTGAGCCGGGCGATCAGCTGGAGCGGCGCGGACCGCGAGAGCGCGCGCACGAGCGCGAGTGCCTCGTCGGGGGGCTCGTCGGTGTCGCCCGGCACGAGTTGCTCGTGGCGCTCGAGCCCTTCACCGCGTGACACCGGGAGCTTGACCATCCAGCCCTCGTCGTTGCGGTGCCGAAGGCTGGCGCCGGCGCGGGCCAGCCGGAGGTCGGGCGTGTCGTAGTACGACGCGACGAGCTTGGAGGTGGTGGCGGCGTCGGCGTGCAAGCCCGCGTCGGCATCATCGAGATCGGGGAGATCGAACGACGGCCCAGGCGAGAACTTCAGCTCGCGTTCCAGCATGCGAACGGTCTCGCCTACGAGGCGCGCGCGTGGGCGATGGCCAGTTCGCGGAGATGACGTTGCAGATCGTCGTCATCGGCCGCGCGGACGCGTGACCACGTGCCGTCGGACCCGAGGTCCCACGCGAGCGTGTCGTCGGCGAGGTTCATGTCGAGGACCACCGCGAGCCTGGCGCGCAGCTTCGGGTCGTCGATGGGGACCACCGCCTCGACACGGCGATCGAGGTTGCGCGGCATCAGGTCGGCGGATCCGATGAGGTACTCGGCGTCGACCGGGTCGGCGCCGAAGCGGTACACGCGCGAGTGCTCGAGGAATTCGCCGACGATCGAGCGCACGCGGATGTTCTCCGACAACCCGGGAACGCCCGGACGCAGGCACGAGATGCCGCGCACGACGAGGTCGATCGACACGCCTGCACTCGACGCGGCGTAGAGGGCGTCGATCATCGTGGTGTCGACGAGGCTGTTCATCTTCATCACGATGCGACCGTCCGGACCGAGCTCGCGCTGAGCGTCGATCCGTTCGAGGAGGGCCTCGCGCAGATGCGTCGGTGCGACCAGCAGCTTGCGGTAGCCGCCCTGGTAGCTGTACCCGGTGAGGTGGTTGAAGAGGTCGGTGAGGTCGTGGCCGAGATCAGGGTCGGCGGAGAACAGACCGAGGTCCTCGTAGAGGTGCGCGGTCTTCGGGTTGTAGTTGCCGGTGCCGACGTGGCAGTACCGGCGAATGCCGTCGGGCTCCTGCCGAACCACGAGCAGGACCTTGGCGTGGGTCTTGAGCCCGACGAGGCCGTACACGACGTGGACGCCGGCTTCCTCGAGCACCCGTGCACGCTCGATGTTCGCTTCTTCGTCGAAGCGAGCCTTCAGCTCGATGAGCGTGACCACCTGCTTGCCCTGCTCGGCCGCCTTGATCAGTGAACGCACCAGCGCGCTCTCGGGGCCGGCAGTGCGGTAGATCGTCTGCTTGATCGCCAACACCGCGGGGTCGTTCGCGGCCTGCTCGACGAACCGCTCGACCGACGTGGTGAAGGAGTCGTACGGGTGGTGCACCAGCACGTCGGTGGAGCGCAACAGGCGGAAGAAGTCGGGCGCCGGGTCGCCGGCGAGCGCCGCCTGGGTCTGCGGCACCCACACCTCGGCTTTGAGGTCGGGACGTTCGAGCGCGTGGAGCGCGAACAAGCCGCCGAGGTCGAGCGGGCCGTCGACGATGGTGACGTCGGCCTCCGACAGCTCGAGCTCCCGGCAGAGAAGGTTGAGCACCTCGGCGGTCATCGTCGTGTCGACCTCGAGCCGGACGGCGACGCCGAAGCGGCTCCGTTGACGCAGCACCGACGCGACCGCTTCGAGGAGGTCCTCGGCTTCGTCCTCGATCTCGAAGTCGGTGTCGCGCGTCACCCGGAAGGGGTACTGCGAGAGCACCTCCATCCCGGGGAACAGCGCGTCGAGACGCGCCGCGATCACTTGCTCGAGCAGGACGAACCGTTGCTCGTCGGCGAGCGGGAGGAAGCGCGGCAGCAGCGGCGGCACCTTCACGCGGGCGAACCGTGTGTCGCCCGTCGCAGGGTCGCGCACCGTGACCGCGAGGCTGAGTGACAGGTTCGAGATGTAGGGGAACGGGTGCGCGGGGTCGACCGCGAGCGGCGTGAGCACCGGGAAGATGCTCTCGGCGAATGCCTCGTCGACGTACGCGCGGTCGTCAGTCGAGAGCTCGTCGATCGAGACGAAGCGGATGCCCGAGTCCTCGAGTGCGGGGGTGATCTCCTTGGTGAAGATCTCGTAGGCGCGTCCGACGATCGAGTCGACGCTGGTCCGGATGGCGCGCAATTGGGCGACGAGGTCGAGACCGTCGGGCGAGGTGACCCGAAGCCCTGCCGCGAGCTGCTCGAGCATGCCCGAGACGCGCACCTGGAAGAACTCGTCGATGTGGTGGCTCACGATGGCGAGGAACTTGGCCCGCTCGAGCAGCCGCAAGTCGGGGTTCTCGGCCACCGCGAGGACCCGGGCGACGTAGTCGAGGAACGAGAGCTCCCGATTCAAGAAGCGTTCGGCGCCGGTGTGGCCGCTGGGCGTGGGTCGAGCCGGGGGATCGACGACGTCGTCTCCGAGCGCTCCACCGGGTCCGTCCACCGGCCGATTCTACCGGCACGGCCGGCGTCCGGGACCGGGCCGTCGGCTGCGGTTCACCTGCAGTTCACTCTCCCTGCGTCCGATGCTGGGCAACGATTCCTGGCGCGAGGTCGGGGGTAACGTGACGGTGGCGATGAGCACCGACCCCCGCTTCGCCGAGCCCACGCCGTTCGCACGGCTCGTGTACGCCCACGCGGTCAGCGTGGCCGGGGACGCGTGCCTCACGGTGTCACTCGCGGGCTCCTTGTTCTTCCAGAGCCCGACCACGGCGGCCCGCGGCAAGGTGCTCCTCTACCTGCTCATCACGATGGCCCCGTTCGCGATCGTGGCTCCGATCCTCGGACCGGCGATCGACCGAACGCGCGGCGGTCGCCGCCTGCTCGTGGTCGGGTCGTCGGGAGGGCGCGCGGTCCTGTGCCTCTTCATGGCGATCTACGTGAGCAAACCCGCGCCGGAAGGCCTGCTCGTGTACCCCCTGGCGTTCGGCGCACTCGTGCTGGCGAAGGGTCATCAGATCGCGAAGAGCGCGCTCGTACCCGCGTTGGTGAAGAGCGACGACGAGCTCGTGAACGCGAACTCGCGCCTCGCGTTGCTCAGCGTGATCGCGGCGACCGTCGGCGGCATCCCCGCGGCCGGCATCCAGCAGCTGTTCGGGGCCGACTGGTCGCTACGAGTCGCGGCGGTGGTGTTCGCGATCGCCGCGGTGCTCGCGTGGCAGATCCCGAAGACGCGCGTGCGCGTGCCCGAGGACGACCGACAGGCGGAGCTCGAAGACGCGGAGATCCACCAGCCGAGCATCCTGCTCGCGGGCAGTGCGATGGCGGTGCTCCGCGGCAGCGTCGGATTCCTCGCGTTCTTCGTCGCCTTCGCGTTGAAAGACGATCTCTTCGGGTTGGGCATGGCGCTCGCGGCCAGCGCGGTCGGCGGGTTCGTCGGCGTCGTCGCCGCGCCGGTGGTGCGACGGTCGGTGCGCGAGGAGGTGATCCTCGCCTCGTCGCTCGTGCTCCCCGCGGCTTGCGCGTTGCTCGGCACGCTGTTCGGGGGATCGACCGGGTTCGTGGTCGCGGCTTTCGCGCTCGCGGTGGGCGCGGGAGCCGGCCGACTCGGGTTCGACAGCCTGCTGCAGCGCGACGGTCCCGACGCGGTGCGAGGGCGCGCGTTCGCGCGCTTCGAGACGCGGTTCCAGGTCACGTGGGTCATCGGCGGCATGCTCGGGCTCATACCGATCGCGGAGTCGGTCGGCCTGTTCCTGCTCGCCGGTGTGTTGGCGTTCGCCGCGGTGTCCTACGTGGGCGCATTGCGCGCAGCGACGAAGCGCGGGATGCGATCGAAGCTCCTGCCCGGGTCGGTCGACCGCGCGATCACGCGCTCACGGTCGCAGGCGATGGGAAAGGTCCGCGGCCGTTTCCGCAAGCCGGCACGCACGCCGGCGAACGCGCCCGACGGACTCCAGCCCGACGGGATGCCGCCGGACGAACTGCCACCGAACGAGCTGCCACCGAACGAGCTCCCGCCGAACGAGCTGCCGGCGGCGCCCGAGTAGTGCCCGGGGAGCGCTAGGTCGGCAGGTCGATGCGGGCGAGCCAGAGGCCGGGCGCCGCGAGCTCGTTGGGCGTCGGGAGCATGGCTTCGCTCTCCCAGAGGCGGTTGAGGCCCTCCATGCCGGCCCGCTCGACGACGCCGTCGACGAACGCCTGCCCTTGCTCGTAGTGCGCCCGCTCGAGCTTGAGCCCGAGCAACCCTTCGATGAACCGCTCGGCTTCACCGCGTTCGACGCGGTGGCGCTGCATGGCCTCGTTGATGCGGTCGTAGGTGGGGACGAGCCGTCGGCCGACGACGCCCGCGACGTGGTCGGCGTACCCCTCGATCACCGCGGTGAGGCGCTGAAGCTCTTCACGTGGCGCGACCTGCCGGGGTGACTGCATCGCGCCGAGCACGCGCTCGGGGCTCGACGTCATCGCCTGCATCGACTCCGGGTCGGTCGGATCGATCATCCCGAACTCCGACTCGAACGCGGCAGGATCGATCTCGTAGCTCGACACGTATTCGGCGGCGAGCCGGACGAGACGCTCGCGCACCCAGGGCACGGAGCGTTCCGCCGCGTGAACGACCTCGTGCAGCGCGACTGCGAAGCGCAGGTCGTCGCGCGGCAACGACCACTCGGCACCGAACGCGTCGATATTCGAGACGACGAAGCAGAGCGTGGGCTCGTCGCCACCTGCGATCGGCCCGTTGGGGAGTGGACCGGTGGGCAACGGGAGGTCGTAGCGACCGAACGCGTGCTGTGCGAGATAGCCGATCATCGAGCCCGACTGCACGCCGAGCAACGCGGGAGCGATCATGTTCATCATCCCGCCACCTCCCATGCCGGCGAGCCCACCGAGGGCGCCGAGCCCGGGCATTCCCGCGAGGCCGGCGAGCTCGTCGCCGAGTGCGGCGTCGTCCTCGCCGTCTTCGGGTTGCATCGCCGCGCCGAGCGTCGACGCGAGTGCCTCGAGCACCGGCGCCAGCGCGACGAGGTGGAGGTCGACCCATCCCTTCGGGCCGACGGTCTCGACGCGCGTGGCGAACGTCGCGGTGAGGCCCGTCTCCGCGACCACCAGGGTCTGCGCGGCGTGCGCGAGCTCCTCGAACTGGGTGTGATCGGCGGGTGCGACGCTCGGCTCCGGCTTGCCCTCCAAGGCGACCCACTCGGCCGTCTGCCGCGCGACCTCCCAGTTGACGGGGCCGGTCGACTGCAACATCCGCATGATCTGGCTGAGGTCGACCTGCGAGAAGTCGATCTGGCTAGGGTCGAAGCCCGCGCCGACACCACCGCCGAGTCCGAAGAACGGTGGGAGCGCAGGCAGTGCCGGCTCCTCGGGGCCGCCGTTGTCAGGATCGTCAGGATCGCCGGGATCGTCGGATCGAGGAAGGTCGGCCACGCGGCCAGTGTATGAACGTGCCTGCAATCGCCGTCACCGGCGCATCCGGCTTGGTGGGACAGCGACTCCTCCCGCTGCTCGCCGCTGACGCGAGCGTCGAACGCGTCGTCGCGCTCGACGTGCGTGAGCCGCAGTCGCGCTCGGCCAAGATCACGTTCCACCGCGTCGACATCGCGGGCACGGATCTACGCCCGGTGCTCGCCGGCGTCGACGTGGTGGTGCACCTCGCCGGTGTCGTGGACCCGATTCCCGACGAGGGCTTGATGACCCGGGTCAACGTCGAAGGCACGCGCCGCGTGCTCGCTGCCGCAGCAGAGGTCGGGGTGCGCAAGATCGTGCGCGTCTCCAGCGCGACGGTGTACGGCGCCTGGCCGAACAATCCGCTGCCGCTGCGCGAAGACGCGCCGTTGCGACCGAACGGCGCGTTCTCTCCGGCGGTGCAGGGCGCCGAGGTGGAGCGCCTCCTCGCGGAGTGGCGTGCAGACCACGACGGCGTGGTGGTCACGACCTTGCGCTCAGCAGCCGTGGTCGGCCCGGGCGCAGAACGACTCCCGGCGCGCATCCTCCTCGGGCGGCCGCCGTTGCGGGTGCGCGGCGCGTCGATGCCGGTGCAGGTCGTGCACGTCGACGATCTCGCGTCGGCGCTCGCGCTGGTCGCGATCGACGACCTCCCCGGTGTGTACAACGTCGCAGCCGACGGGTGGCTCGACGCAGATGCAGCGCGCGCGTTGCTCCCCGGGACGCGCGTTCCCGCGTTTCCGCAGGAGTCACTCGAACGAGCGCTGCACCGAACCTGGGAGCTCGGGATCGGCGACGTTCCCGCCGGCGTCGTGCCCTACCTCATGCAGCCGTGTGTCATCGGCAACGACAAGCTGCGCGAAGCCGGCTGGACGCCGCGCCACACCAACGCTGACGCCATCGCCGAGGCGCTCGCGACGTTGCCGCCGCGCCACCTGGCGCGCACCGGCGCGATCGTCGCCGCCGCGGGCGGAGCAGTGGTCGTCGCCGGGATCACCGGCACCCTCGTCCGCCGCCACCGCCGCGCCAAGCGCCACGAACCTGCGTCGAAGTAGGCGAATCATCGGGGCGGGTGTAGCGACGCAGGTTCGCTGCGCGGGTGTCGTGAGCCGCGTGTCGCTCAGGTGCCAGTGATCGAGGTGATCGCTTCGACGAGGCGGTCGAGCTCGTCCTCGGTGTTGTAGTAGTGCACTGAAGCGCGCGCGACGGCCTCCAGCCCGCGCGCTCCGAAGTCGACGCGTGCGAAGTCGATCGTCGACACGGAGATGTTCACGCGCTGCTGACGCAGCTCCGCCGCGAGAGCGAACGGGTCGATGCCCGGGATCGTGAACGTCACGATCCCGCATTGGTGCCGGCCGAGGTCGCGCAGCTCGAGGCGGGGCACGGCGGCGAGCTTGGTCCGGAGCGCAGCACCAAGGGCGAGCACCCGCTCGGCGATGGCGTCGGCGCCGAGCGCGCGAGCCTCGTCGACCGCCGCGCCGAGGCCGAGACGTCCGGCCACGCTGTGCTCGAAGCTCTCGAACCGGCGCGCGTCGGCGCGCAACTCGTAGGTGTCGGGCCCCGTCCACCGTGCCGCGTGCACGTCGACGAACGGTGGCTCGAGCGCTTCGATCCACGGCCGCCGCACGTAGAGGAAGCCGGTGCCTCGGGGGGCGCGCAGGTACTTGCGCCCGGTCGCCGACAAGAAGTCGCACCCCAGCGTGTCGACGTCCACCGGGAGCTGCCCCACCGCCTGACAGGCGTCGAGCAGGAAGGGAACACCCGCGGCGCGCGCGACGGCGCCGATCTCCGCGGCCGGGTTCACGAGGCCGCCCTGGGTCGGGATCCACGACACCGCAACCAGCCGCACGGGCGGATCGCGCTCGAGCCGATCGCGCAGCGCATCGACCGACAGCGCACCGTGCTCGTCGTCGGGGACCATCTCCACGGTGATCCCCTCGCGCCGCGCGACCTGCAGCGTCGCCAGTGCGTTGCTCGCGTACTCCGAGCGTGAGGTGAGCACCACGTCGCCCGGCACGAAGGTCGCGGCCAGCGCGTAGAAGGCCATGTCCCACGCCCGTGTCGCGCTCTCGACCAACGCGATCTCGTCGGGATGCGCGCCGATCAGCGCAGCGACGGAGCCGTACACCGCGCTCGACCGGGAGGCGACGGCGTCGGCCGCCGCGTAGCCACCGACGCGCGCTTCCAGCTCCAAGTGGTCGATCACCGTGTCGAGCACCTGGCGCGTCGGCAGCGCAGCGCCCGCGTTGTTGAGGTGGACGACGTCTTCACAGCCCGGCGTCGCCGCGCGGGCGACGGCGACGTCGACACCCGCCGACGGGATGCCGGGCGAAGGGTCGGGCGTCGCGCTCAGCTCGCCGCCGCCGACGGCGCGAGCGACGGCAGGTGCGCTGCACGCCAGGCGTCCCACTCGTCGGTGAAGTAGCGCACACGCGTCTTCTTGTACTCCTTCACCGACCAGAGCAGCGCGTACTCCTCGATGCCCGTCTCGTCGCGCACGGCCGCGATGGTCGTCTCGCACTCCTGCGCGTTCTTGCCGTGCACCATCGTGAAGATGGAGTAGGGCCAGTCGTCGTAGGTGGGCCGCCGGTAGCAGTGGCTGACCAGCGCGAAGCCGGCCATCTGCGGGCCGATGGCGTCGAGCTGGTCGTCGGGCACCGCCCACACTCCCATCGCGTTGGCCTTGAACCCCGCGCTCCGGTGGTTCATCACGGCCGCGAACCGACGCATGAGCTTGCGCTCCTTGAACGTCTGCAGCAGATCGAGCACGGTGGACTCGTCGCACCCGATCAGATCGCCGTAGGCGGCGAAGGGCCGTTCGACGAGCGGGAGATCCTCCTGCACGACGCGGATCGTGGTGGTCTCGAGCTCGGACAGCTGCGGCGCGTCCATGTGCTCGCGGCGTTCGGGGCGCTCGTGCTCCAGCACCTCGGCCTTGGCGTCGGCCGCGGTGTTGCCGGTCATGTCGAGCTTCACGCCGATCTTGTAGAGCTTCAGCGTGGGGAGCGGGCGGGTGATGATCGCCCCGGAGCGACGGTGCAGCACGTCGACGTGCTCCTGGAGCGAGTCGCCGGGTGGGACCGCGACCGTGTACCAGAGGTTGTAGCGGTGGTTGCGCTTGTAGTTGTGGCTGACGCCCGGGTGCTCGCTGATCACCGCGGCCGCCTCGTCGATGCGGTCGGGCTCGATCTGCGCGGCGACGAGCGACGAGCCGTACCCGAGCGCTCGAGTGTCGAAGATCGCCGAGAGCTGACGCAACACGCCCAGCTCCTTGACCCGTGCGACCCGGGCCCGGGTGTCGGCCTCGCTGAGGCCGAGCCGCTCGCCGAGCACCGCGTAGGGCCGGGGGTCGAGTGGGAAGTCCCACTGGACCGCGTTCAGCAGCTCACGGTCGAGGTCGACGAGCTCGTCGCCGGTCGCGGTCATGCGGCCATGATCGTCGGTCCAGGCCTCATTGGCCACTCGGGCGAGCGCCTGCATCGACTGATCGCGGTGTCAACCGATCGGGCCGAAGCCGCTGTCGATGCTGGCACTGGCGGTGGTGAGCTCGACGCGGGTGCGTTGGGGGTTGCCCCCACGCTCGAAGACGATCTCGAGCTGCTCGGTCGGATGGCGGCGACGGGCCACCGCGAGAATGTCGTTCATCCCGTTCACGTCGGTGTCGCCGGCCCGCACGATGACGTCGCCGGGTTGCAACGCGGGGTCGGCCTTCGCGGCGGGGCCGTCGGGGAGGACCGCGACAACCGTGGCGCCGGCCGAGCTGCCGGTCCGATCGGGTCCGAACGTGACCCCGATCGCTCCGTGGGTGGCTTGCTTGTTGCGCGCGAGCTGGTCGGCCACATCGAGCGCCATGCCGATCGGCACCGCCAGACCGGCGCGCGTGGCGCCGGGCGCGGTGGTGAGGATGCCGACGATCCGCCCGTTGGGGTCGAAGAGGGCGCCCCCCGACGTCGCCGGGATGGTCTGGGTGCTCGTGGCGAGGAGGCCGGCCATCGTGGCGTCGGCAGTGGTGGCGAGCTCGTTGAGATCCTGGATCACGCCGATGCTGACCCACCCCTCGTTGCCGCGTCCGGCGCCCAGTGCGACGACGATGTCGCCGATCGCAGGTTCCGCGACCAGCTCGGGCTCCGGCAGCTCGGTCCCCACTCCGTTCACGGAGAGGAGGCACAGGTCCGTGCCCAGGTCGCACCCGATCACCTGCGCAGGAAGCGATGCGCCGGTCTTCATGCTCTTCGTGCTCACCTTCACATCACTCGCGCCGGCGACGAGGTGCGCGCTCGTCATGACCTGATCGGTGCGCAACACCACGCCCGACGCTTGCGAGCCGTCACCCGTCGGTGAGGTCACGCTCACGGTGACGACACTCGGCCCCGCGCTGTCGGCGACCCGCCGGGCGATCGTGTAGTCGATCGGTGCCTCGGGGATGGTGACGACCGGGGGCGGGATCGCAGCGCGGTCGCGCCCGCCCAGCGCCCCGAAGGCGACGAGCACCAGCACGGTGGCGGCGACCGCCACCGCGGCCGAGACCGCGCCGATGACCCATTCACGAGGGCGGGGTTGGGGCGCGGGGGATGACGGGGTCGCGACGAAGGACTGCAGCTCGGCGGGGTGGACCCACGGACGATCGCCCGGCTCGGGGCGGGGCCCTGCCGGCTCGTCATCACCCGTGTCGTCGTCGAGGCCCGGCATCGCGCGGAGTGTACCGACGGGGTGTTTGCCCTGATCGTCGCCCCGGACAGCCGGGGAGTCAGTCACTACGATGGCCTGCGTGCTACCGCCCACCGGCGGCGACTGGGTCGCCATCACGTCCGAGCCGCTCCCGGTGGAGGCCGCCACCTCCTGGGCGACGACTCCCTCGTCGGGCGCGGTGATCCTGTTCCTGGGTGTGGTGCGCGATCACTCCGAGGGCCGTGATGGTGTGCGCGGGCTCACGTACGAGGCGTACGAAGCCGAAGCGGCCGCCCGTCTCGAAGCGGTGGCCGCCGACGCCCGCCGTCGCTGGCCCGTGGTCGAGCGCCTTGCCCTGCTCCATCGCGTCGGCGACCTCGCGCTGTCGGAAGCCTCGGTCGCCGTGGTGGCGTCGTCGCCGCATCGCCCCGAGGCCTTCGAGGCAGCGCGCTTCTGCATCGACACGCTCAAGGAGACGGTGCCGATCTGGAAGCGCGAGCACTGGGAGGGTGGATCCGACTGGGGGCAGTGCGCGCACGACATCCGCCCGGTCGACGACCTCGGCACCACGGGAGCCCGCAACGCCGAAGCGGCAGCACCTCCCGGGCGCGGCTAGCCCAGACCAGCCACCCAAGGAAGAAGGAGCCTTCCCCTGTCCCGCGACCTCGCGATCGATCTCGGCACGGCGAACACGCTCGTGTACGCGCGCGGTCGCGGCATCATCTTGAACGAGCCGACCGTGATCGCGATGAACACTCGCACGCACGAAGTGCTCGCGCTCGGGCAGGAGGCGTGGCAGATGATCGGACGCACGCCGGGCTACATCGTCGCGGTCCGTCCGCTGCGCGGCGGTGCGATCACGGACTTCGAGATCACGCAGCGGTTGATCCGCATGCTGTTCCAGCGCGCCGGGATCTCGCGCCTGCAACGAGCTCGCGTGCTCATCTGTGTGCCGTCGGCGATCACGCACGTGGAGCAACGCGCGGTGCTCGAAGCCGCGCGACGCGCCGGTGCCGCGCAGACCTTCCTCATCGAGCAGCCGATGGCTGCCGCGATCGGCGCGTCGCTGCCGATCCACGAGCCGCTCGGCAACATGGTCGTCGACATCGGCGGCGGCACGAGCGAAGTCGCGGTGATCTCGCTCGGTGGTGTTGTCGCGCTCGAAGCCGTACGGGTGGGCTCGTTCGACATCGACGCCGCGATCCAGAGCTACGTCCGACGCGAGTACGGGCTCGCGATCGGCGAGCGCACCGCCGAAGAGGTCAAGCTCGCGATCGGCTCCGTGTTCCCGACCGACGACGAGTACAAGGCGGAAGTGCGGGGCCGCGACCTCATGAGCGGCATGCCCAAGACCGTCGTCCTCACGCCCGAAGAGATCCGCGAGGCGATCGACGAGCCGATCCAGGCGATCCTCGGCGCAGTGAAGGCCGCGCTGGCGCGTACGCCTCCGGAGCTGTCGCAGGACCTCCTCGCGGAGGGGATCCACCTGGTTGGCGGAGGCGCGATGCTGCGAGGCTTCGATCTGCGCATCGAGAAGGAGACGGCGGTGCGCGCCAAGCTCGTCGACCTCCCGCTCGAGACGGTCGTGCTCGGCGCGGGGCGATGCCTCGAGTCGTTCGACCGGCTCAAAGAGATGTTCATGTAACGAGCGTGCACAAGGGACCGCGGTGAGCAATCCTGGCTGGCGCCCCACGGCGACGATCGCACGTGTGCTGGTGTGGGTGCTCGGTGCCTATGCCGCGTTGCAGGTGCTCGCGATCCCGTACGAGTCGGGCGAGCAGTACGTCGACATGCACAGCGCATTCGAGGCTGCCCTCGACGGTCGTCAACGAGAGGCCGACCGTCTCCTGTCACAGGTGAACGACGCGGGCAGCAGCGTGGTGTCGTTCGCGAACACGTTGGCGTTGGTGATGACGGTCCTGCTCGTGCTCTGGGCCTGGCGCAGCGCCACCAATGCACGAGCGCTCGGGCGCACGGGTGAGCGGATCTCACCGGTGCTCGGGATCTTCGGATGGATCGTGCCCATCGCGTGCTGGGTGCTCCCGTATCTCGTCGTGCAAGACCTCTGGCGCAGCTCCGACCCGGTCTCGCAGCGCGGCACGCAATGGAGATCACTCCCGGGCGCGGTGCTCGTGCGCGCGTGGTGGGTGTGCTTCGCGGGTGGGCAGATCCTCGTGGCACTGGCCGTCGGGCTCGCGGTCACCGGGCAAGCCGACGTCGCACGCACCGAGACGCTCCTCACCGCGGCTCACGTCGTCACGGCGATCGGCGCGGTGTTGACCATTCCGGTCGTGCTCGAGATCACGCGCCGTCAGGCCGCGCTCCAGCAGGTGCAACCGGCGCCCCTCGCGAGCAACATCGGCGGCCAACAGTTCGTGAGCCCGGTGACGCCCGGCGACCCCGGGTGGTACGGCGACCCGAGCGGCCAGCACGAGCAGCGCTACTGGGACGGCTCGGCGTGGACCGAGCGTGTGCTCGCTCAGGGTGAGCACGCGTACGCGCCGGTGACTCCCGCCGCGTGGTATCCCGACCCGACCGGACGGTTCGCGCTTCGGTACTGGACCGGGTACGCCTGGACCGAGCACGTCACTCGCGACGACGAGCTCTTCATCGACCCCGTGAGCTCCGTCGACTGACTCAGGGTTGGGTGAGGTCTTCGGCGGCTTGGCGGACCTGCCAGTCCTTGTCGGTGAGCGCGCGCGAGAGCGCGGCGTCGACATCGGGCCCTTCGAACGACGCGAGCGCGAGCACCGCGCGCCGTCGTACTGGCACCTTGTCGTCGGTGGCGCGCAGGATCGCGGCGCGGCCGGCTTCGTCACCCAGCGCGCCGAGCGCCGCGACCGCTGCCTCACGTGCCAGCGCGTCGCGATGTTCGGTGGCGGTGGTCGCGAGGAGGGCGACCGCGTCCGGTCGTGCTCGGGTTGCATCACCGAGCTCGCCGAGGGCCCATGCCGCGGCCTCCACGACCGTCACGTCGTCGTCGTCGAGCGTCGCAACCAGATCGTCGATGCACGACGGATCAGCGAGGACCGGCGCGAGCTCGGCGGCGCGGCGACGAACGGAGGACGCGTCGTCGCCGATCGAGGATCGCCAGGCAACGAGCGCGACAGGCGACGGTCCACCGCGGACGAGCGCACCGAGCGCGGCGCCGCGGACGCGCTCGTCGGTGTCGGTGAGGCCGACGCGGACCTGTGCGCGATCGGCGTCGGTCAGTGGTGTCTGGTGCGCGAGCGCCGCAAGCTCCGCGGCCCGGGCCACGGGGCCCGGCGTGGTCACGGCAGCTTGCCGTTGATGGCGATGACGAGCCCGGCGAAGATGGTCGCCAGGACGGACGCGATCAGGAATCCGGTGAACCCGACGAGCACCACGGTGCGAACGAGGGCCCAGCCGCGCTTTGCCACCCGCACGCCCGCGTTGGGCCGCGTGCGTGTGCGTGGGGTCGACATGGCAGGCTGAGCCGGCGGGCGGTTCACGGCCTGCCACGGTATCCCGTCCCCCGCACCGGAGTGTCATGCACGAGGAGTCGACCGACGAGTCGAGCGAGGAGCCGAGCGACGCGGCCGTCAGCCCCCCCGGCCCGAGGCCACCTGGGCCGAGCCGGGGCCGCCGGATCGCCGCGATCGCGCTGTCGGCCATCGGCGTGCTCATCGTGGTCGTCGTGGTCGCGGGCTTCTTCATCCACCTGCCCTACGTGATCATCTCGCCCGGCTCGGCCACACCGCTCGACGACTCGGTCGTGACGATCGAGGGCGCGCCGACGTACGGCCACGAGGGCAACGTTTTGTTCCTGACGGTCCGCGTCACGCCCCACGACCCGAACCTGTGGAAGTACCTGGTCGCGAAACTCGATCCCGACAAGGAAGTCGTGAAGCGCGAGAACGTGCTCGGGTGTCTCTCCGACAACGACAACGCCGCGTTCAACACGCTGCTCATGAGCCAGTCGCAGGACGACGCGACGAAGGTTGCGCTGGAGCGACTCGGCTACACGGTGACGGCGTCGTCGCCCGTCGTGACGGTGACAACGGTGTGCCCGGACTCACCTGCGTTCGGCGCGCTGCACTCAGGAGACGCCATCGTCGCGGTCGACGGCCAGCCGGTCACCGCCAACTCCTCGATCGCCGATCTGCTCGCGATCCACGCGCCGGGCGACGCGGTACCGGTCACGGTGAACCGCGGTGGCGCCGACGTGACGATCGCCGCGACCACAGGCCGCCGAGTGGTCACGCCCGCGAGCGGCGCCGAGAGCGGGGGCGCCGGAAGCGAGACCGAGTGTGTGCCTACGCGCGGGCAACCCACGGGAACACCGTGCTTCGGCATCGTCGTGCAGCAGTTCGTGCGGTACGAATTCCCGATCGACGTGAACTTCGACATCCAGCGCGTCGGCGGGCCGTCAGCCGGCCTCGCGTTCACCTTGGCCATCATCGACGACCTCACACCGGGGGACATCACCGGCGGCAAACGGGTGGCAGTGACGGGCGCCATCGCGGCCGACGGCTCGGTGCTCCCGGTCGGTGGCGTCGAGCAGAAGGCGATCACGGCGCGCCACAACGATGTCGACCTGATGCTCGTGCCGCGGTCGGAGCTCGCGGCGGCGCGCAAGGGAGCAAACGGACTGCGTGTCGTCGGCGTCGACACCTTCGACGAAGCACTCGCCGCGCTGCAGAAAGCGGGCG
>JBEVIU010000065.1:0-8232 GCA_040510575.1 Acidimicrobiia bacterium
CAACCCGGCGCTCTCACCAACTGAGCTACGATCACCACGCCTCGACGCCCTGCCCTGCGCCCAGCAGGCCTGCATGCTACCGGGCCGGCGAGTCACCGTGGACCTGTCGATGCGCGGCGAGGACGGCGACCACAACACCCCAGTTCCACGTGGTACTGGCTCGGCGCTAGCCGACTGAGGCCGGCATCACATGGAAAGCGTCGGCCAGGAGAACATTTCGCTCCTGACGGTTGCGACTCGGCGTGACTCGCAACGAGACCGACCGCCCGAACCGTTTCGGATCGACGTTCCGACCATGTACTCCGGAACTGCACGTCGATCGTGCCGCTCGTCGAGAGTGCGCGGTACTTCACCTGCACCCGAACGAACGTGCCATCCCGACAGCCGACGAGGTCGAAGGGCGCGTGCTCGCACAGTGCCGTGAGCACCACGAAACCCTGCTCGGCCAGATCGGCGATCGCATGCGCGACGCCGAGGTCGCCCTTGTCTTTCGTAGGTACGCTCTGTGCGGACCCACCCCCGTAGCTCAGATGGACAGAGCGAGTCACTTCTAATGACAAGGTCGCAGGTTCGAGTCCTGCCGGGGGTGCGCTCGACCGTGGTGCCGCCCACGGCCCGATCGAGGAGAGTTCGATCATGCACGAGGACCCACCTCATGTCCGCACGGCACGCACGGTGGGCGCCGCGAACCCAGGAAGCAAACGCGAGCGCGGCTTGCGGCGGCTGACCGTAGGGTTTCGACGATGACCGAGCTCGCGGTGGAAGGCCTCAAGTTTCCTGAGGGTCCGCGTTGGCGCGACGACACGTGGTGGCTCTCCGACCAGCTCGGCGACCGGATCCTGCGCGTGAACGAGGCGGGCGACCACACGGTGGTGCACGAGGTCGCGAAGCCATCCGGACTCGGCTTCGCGCCCGACGGCGCCTTGCTCGCGGTCACGATGGACGACCGGAACATGATTCGCATCGACGACGACGGCGCGCGCGAAGTCGCCGATCTGCGCGACGTCGCAGGTCACCTCAACGACATGTGCGTGGGTGCCGACGGTCGCGCGTACCTCGACGCGTACGGCGACCACTTCGACACGCACACGCACTCGTTGCAGCTCGTCGCGCCGGGCGAGCCTGCCCGCCAGGTGGCCGACGGCCTCAAGTATCCGAACGGCATCGCGCTCACGCCCGACGCCTCGACGCTGATCGTGTCGGAGACGTTCGCGCGCTGCATCACCGCCTTTGCCGTCGACGCGGCCGACGGCTCACTCGTCGGGCGGCGGGTGTGGGCCGAGCTCCCGGAGGGCACCAACCCCGACGGCCTCTGCCTCGATGCGGCGGGCGACGTCTGGGTGGCGTCCTACCTCTCCGGCGAGTTCCTCCACGTCCGGGAAGGCGGCGAGGTGCTCGAGCGGTTCGGCTTCCCCGGCCGGTGGGCACTGTCGTGCTGCCTCGGCGGCGCCGACGGCCGCACGCTGCTCCTCTGCACCTCCGAGACCAGCCAGGACGACTACTTCGCGGGGCGTGGCGTGGGCCATCTCGACACTCGGCGCGTCGATGTGGCCGGCGTCGGCTGCCCGTGAGGTGGAGCAGCAGTAGGGCCGGAAGGGATCGAACCTTCGACCGAGGGATTATGAGTCCCCTGCTCTGACCACTGAGCTACGGCCCTGGGCTGGTCGACAAGGTCGTGAGGACGGCTTGTCGGTCGGCTGGGGTGCGATGGTACGCGGGCCGAGGGTGAAGGAGTTCACCGCGAGTGCGTACCCCCGCTATTTACCTTGTTCGCCTTTCTCGATCTGCTCGACCCTCGTTCTTGCCGCGTCGACCATCGGTTGAGACTGTCGCTGGCAGAAGCGCCAGAAAGCTCCGAAGATTGGTACGCGCCCGATCGCATCAGCGCGCCGTTTCCACACATCCATCCGCGCCGTCTCCACGCTTGCCAGGCGCCAAGCCGTCTTGGAGTACGGCGCTGCTGCCCAGAGCGCGAATCGATACAGGCATGCGAGCAGTAACAGAGCAACACAGATCCAGGCCACGACCCAGTTGCCGTGTGCCATCAGCATTCCGACGAAGACTGCGCCGAATCCGAGGCCGAGGAACACCTCGCGCACGAGTTGCTTTGGCCGCTTCCTCAAACTCGATCTCCGCGGCAACTGGAACTCATACGCGCATACTCGTCGATGTCCGCGCGATCTGGCGCGGGAAACGACGTGCTCGCGAAGACGATTCCCCACTTCATCGCGCGACCCCCCGGCCCTGTGTCGAGCGGGTGAGGAGAATCGAACTCCCGTCATCAGATTGGAAATCTGAGGCTCTGCCATTGAGCTACACCCGCGGCGGCCGGACGAGCCGGCGTCGGGGAGGGGGGACTCGAACCCCCGACCTCCTGCCCCCAAAGCAGGTGCGCTACCGACTGCGCTACTCCCCGGATCGGCTCACGTTAGGACAACGATCCTTCGCCGACCTCACGGTCCCGCCGTCACGACTCGATGGCACGGCTGCCGACGTCGAGGCGCTGGGCGCGAGTGATCGTGCGGACGACGAAGATCGCGAGGACCGCAGCCACCACGAAGAACACCGCCCGCACCGAGTACCAGAGGTTGCTGGTCAGCGCCTCGTCGATGGTCGTTGCGTCGTCGGACGATCCTCGGGTCGCGAAGAGCGCGACCACCGTGCACGCGACCCACGCGGCCCACCACGACCAGACCAACGGCGACCTCGGCTGACGTTCCGGTCTGCCGCCGTTCGCCACATCGACCGTCTGCCAGATCTCGTCCGCAAGCTGCTTCGGCCGCCACCAACAGAGAAACGGCACGAGCCAGCCGTACACCGCCCAGCCCGTCGAGTATCCGCGGTCGACGCCGAAGGCGTCGAGGTTCGAGTACGCGACCGCGAACCAGGCGATGAAGGCGATCGCCGTCAAGGCAAGGAGCCCGAGGAACACCTGGTTCAGGAGGTCGACCCGGTCTCGATCGGCGAGCACCTCACTCCAGCGAACGCCGACGGGATCCTCGACGATGCGGTGGAGCAGGGATCGTTGCGAGAGGTTCGCCGCGAACGCGGCGATGCCGAAGGGGATCCACGCCACCAGCAACGCCTGCACGAGGATGGCGAGCCCGCGCAGCGATCGGACGTCACCGACGACGGGTCGGTTGCGGAGGGGGACGGAGTTCATGTCGTTGGTCATCGTGCGACGGTCGCATCACGCTGCCTCGCGGCCCAGGGCATGTCCGGTACTCGTTGCTGACCGTCCGGCGACGCGAACGTGACCACGGGGTCAGGTGCGCCACAATGGTCGTGACGCGACCGCTGACGCGGGCGTTGACGCGGCCCTGACACGAGGAGGACCCATGCGCACCGTTCGATCCCCTGCTCGCCCCGCAGCACCCGTCGAGCCGATCGAGGGCATCGAGTCCGCCGCGACGAGTGAGATCGTGGAGCGCCCGTCCGCGGTTGCGCGCTCCACCCACTACGACCGTGCCTGGCTCCAGGACCGAATCGACGGCCGCATCGCGCTCGTCGTCGGTGTCGCCTGGTTCGTGCTGTTCCAGATCGCGATGCTGCTCGAGCCCGCGACCTCGCACAGCGTGCCCGTCATCGGTGTGCTGCTCGAAGTCACGATGTGGACGATGCTCGCCACGATGGTCACGGGTCTGATCGCACAACGCCGGTGGGGGATCGCGGCCTCACTCGCCACCGCCGTCTTCGCGACCGCGGGATCGATCGCGTGCCCGACCACCGGGCACCACCCCTTTGGTGCCTGGTGGTTCGGTCAGATGGCCTGCGTGCTCGCGCTCGTGGCCATCAGCGCCGTCGCACTCCAACTCGCGCCGAAGGTCGACTGACCCGAGGTCAGCTCACCGCGAGGTCGCGCAGCAGCGCGCGCGTGCGGTCGCGGGACGCGCCCCGATCGTCGCCGACTGCGAACACCGCGGCCCACACATCGGTCGCGCCCGCCGCGAAGAGGGCCATGACCTGTGCGCGCACGGCGTCTTCGTCACCGACGATGGCGGCATCGGCCGGCTGCTCGATGCCGCCCCGCGACAGCACGCGTTGGTAGTTCGGCAGCGATCCGTAGATCGCGAACTGCTGGGCGGCGGCCTCACGCGCCTCGCTGACGTCGTCGTGGACCGCGACCGGGAGTCCGACCACCACGCGCGGCGCGCCGTGACCGGCGTCGGCGGCAGCGGCGTTGATTCGGGGCGCGATCAGCTCGCCGACGGCGCGCGCATTCGCCATCCACGTGATCGTGCCGGCGGCCGACGCGCCGGCGACGCGCAGCAACCGCGGCGCCAGGGCCGCGACGAGCAGGGGGACCGGCCCCGGTTCGGGCACGGTGCCGCGCGCCTTCACCGTGTACTCCGCACCGCGCACGTCGACCGACTCGCCGCGCAGCAAGGGCGCGAGCACCGACACGTACTCCTCGGTGTGGCGCCCCGGATGGTCGTACGGGACGCCGTACGTGTTCTCCACGACGGGCGCGTGCGACGGTCCGATGCCGAGCGTGAGCCCGGGCCGTCCCATCGCGTTCGCGGCGCTCGCCGCGCGCGTGGCCATCAGGACGGGATGGCAGGGGTAGCTCTGCAGGATCGACGTGCCGAGCTCGATCGTGGTGGTGGTGCGCCCGACGTGTGACATCGGGATCAGCGGGTCGCCACCGACGGCGCCCGCGTACCAGAGCGACGTGAAGCCGTCGGCTTCGGCCTGCACCGCCTGTTCGATCATGCGGTCGATCGTGGTGCCGCCGCCGCTCAGACCGATGCGCATCGCGAAACCTCCGTGCCGGGATCCGGCACGGAGGCTACGCGGTCGATGAAATTGGGAACCCGCGTGGGTACGGGTTCGGTGGGCTACCAGTAGTGGCGTCTTCCGCCGATCTCGTGGCCGGCGCTTCCCGCGATCCAGAGCACGGCGCCGATGACGATCAGCACGAGACCGAGGATCCACAGGATGCCGACGTTGAGGATGAGACCGAGCAGCAACAGGATGAGTCCGAGGACGATCACCGTGTACCTCCATCTGGGTGAACAAGCATCTGCATGAACAAGTGGCACTCATCTACCCCGAACCCGTCACGTTCATGCACGATTCGCGCGCGCGTTAGGTTCCTGCGATGAGCGCAGCGATGTCGATGATGGACCAGGCGTGCCCGGACTGAGCGTCGGCGTGCTCGGCGCGGGAGGCGTCGGCATCGCGACGGCAGGCGCGATCATCCAACAGGGGTTGGCCGGCCGCGTCACCCTGTACGACCGCACCGAGGCGCGCGCGAAGGGTGAGGCACTCGACTACCTGCACGCGCTGCCGCTGCTGCCGCGCACGGAGATCCGCGGGCGCGGGCTCGACGCGATCGAGGAAGAAGACGTGCTCGTCTTCACCATCGGTCACCACACGCAGCCGGGCGAGACCCGCCTCGACATGTTGGAGGCGAACCTCGAGATCACCTCGGCGGTCGCGGAACGGGTCGAGCACAGCGGGCTTCCTCGCATCATGATCATGGTCACGAACCCACTCGACGTGCTCACCGAGTACCTCACCCGTCGGTGGGCGGGTCGTCCCGTCGCCATCATGGGCTCCGGCACCTGCCTCGACACGTTGCGGTTCACCGAGCTGCTCGCGCGGGAGTGCGGTGTCCACCCGCGCAGCGTGCACGCGTGGGTGATCGGCGAGCACGGCGACTCCGCGGTGTTCCTGCACAGCAGCGCGACGATCGGCGCCATCCCGTTCCCGACGTACGCGGCGCAGCGGGGGATCGAGGCGACGCCGGCGTGGACCGCGAACGTCGAGCGCGACGTCCGGAGTGCTGCGTACCAGATCCGCGAGCTCAAGGGCTCGGCGGTGCACGGCATCGGCTTGGCAGTGAGCGGGCTCGTGCGCTGCATCGGCCGCGAGTCGGGCACGATCATCCCGGTGTCGGTCCGCGTCGCCGATCGGCTGTGCGCGAGCATTCCGTGCGCACTCGGCCCCGATGGTCCGTCCGAGCCGCTGTGGCCGGTGATGAACGATCTCGAGCGCACCGAGTGGGAGCACAGCCTCGACGTGCTCCGCGAAGCCGGAACCGCGCTCCCGTTCTGAACTGCGGCGTTCTGAACGCCTGCCCGGCGAGCGGACCCGCAACGTGTCGGGATCGTCGAAGCCCACGGGTACACTGCCCAACCCCATGGCCGTCACGACGTCCGTCGAGCCTCTCGAAGGCAACAAGGTCCGCCTCCACGTCGCCGTTCCGGCTGCCGATTTCGAACGCGCGATCGATGCTGCGTTCCGGAAGCTGGCCAAAGAGGTGAAGCTGCCCGGGTTCCGCCCGGGCAAGGCGCCCCGCCAGCTGCTCGAGGCCCGGCTCGGCACCGAGGCCGCCCGCGATCAGGCCCTGCGCGACTCGCTGCCCGACTACTACGCCGAGGCGGTCGTCTCCGAGTCGATCGACGTGATCGCGGCGCCGGAGATCGACATCACCGCGGGCGAAGACGACGGCGACGTCGAGTTCGATGCGGTCGTCGAGGTGCGTCCCGAAGTCACGCTCGAGGGCTACGACGCCCTCACGGTCGAGGTCCCGAGCCCAACCGTTCCCGACGACGCGGTCGACGCGCAGATCGACATGCTGCGCGATCGCTTCGCCGAGCTCACCGACTCGGAGACCCCGCTCGTCGACGGCGACTACGCCGAGATCGACGTGAAGGGCTCCATCGGCGACGAAGCGATCGAAGGCCTCACCGCCACCGACTACGTCTACGAAGTCGGTTCGGCCCTCGTCGTGTCGGAGCTCGACACCGAGCTGCACGGGAAGCGTCCCGGCGACATCTTGAAGTTCGACGCCGTACTCCCGGAGCGCTTCGGCGAGCGCGCGGGCGACGAGGTGTCGTTCCAGGTGCTGGTGAAGGACGCCAAGCGCAAGGTGCTCCCCGAGGTCACCGACGAGTGGGCCACCGAGGTCAGTGAGTTCGACACCGCCGACGCGTTGCGCGGCGACATCTCGGCACGGCTGGAGGTCTACGCGAAGGTGCAGGCCCAGCTCGCGGTGCGCGAGAAGGTGCTCGACGCGGCGGCCGACCTCGTCACCGTCGACATCCCCGACACGCTCGTCTCCCAGGAGATGGAGCGCCGCCTGCACGACATGGCGCATCGCCTCGAGGAGCAGTTCGGCCAGGGCATCACGGTGCCGCAGTACCTCGCGCTCACCGGTCAGGACCAGGAAGAATTCGTCGCGACGCTGCGCGAGACCGCGACGCGCTCCGTGCGCTCCGACCTCGCGCTCCGGGCCGTCATCGTCCAGGAAGCGGTCGAGATCGGCGACGACGAGATCGACGGCGAGATCCAACAGCTGGCCACGCGCACGGGCGAGAAGCCCGAGCGGATCCGCAAGGATCTCGAACGGCAGGGTCTCATCGGGGCGGTAGCCTCGGATCTGGCGCGCGGCAAGGCGCTGAACTTCCTGATCGAGCACGCAACGGTGGTCGACGAGGACGGCAATCCCGTCGATCTGACCCCACCAGAACCAACAGCGGAAGCGCTGTCCGCACCGGAAGCACCAGCAGACGACGAACAAGAAGAACAAGAGGAGTCCGCGTCGTGAGCGAGCCGATCCAGAACGCCTTCTACATCCCCTACGTCACCGAGCAGACGGCGCGTGGTCCCGAGACCCGCACGGTCTTCGACCGCCTGCTGAAGGACCGCATCATCTTCCTCGGCACCCCGATCGACGACGTCGTCGCCAACATCGTGATCGCGCAGCTGCTGCACCTCGAGAGCGAAGATCCCGACAAGGACATCTCGATCTACATCAACTCGCCGGGCGGCGAGATCACGGGTCTGTTCGCGATCTACGACACCATGCACTTCGTGAAGTGTGAGGTGAGCACCATCTGCCTCGGCCAGGCCGCGTCGGCCGCCGCGGTGATCCTCGCGTCGGGCACGCCCGGGAAGCGCTTCGTGCTCCCGCACTCTCGGGTGCTCATCCACCAGCCGCACGGTGGTGCGTCCGGTCAGGCCGTCGACATCGAGATCCAGGCCAAGGAGATCGTGCGCATGCGTGAGGCGCTCGACTCGATCCTCGCGCACCACACCGGCCAAGAGGTCGAGAAGGTCGCCAAGGACACCGACCGCGACTTCATCATGAGCGCGATCGAAGCCAAGGAATACGGCATCGTCGACGAGGTCATCACCAACCGCGATCTCGCATCGGTCGGCGTGCCGGCCGGGGTGAGCTGAGCCGGGGCGCTCGAGCGCCGGAACCCGAGGGGGACTCGTGGC
>JBEVIU010000066.1:0-11901 GCA_040510575.1 Acidimicrobiia bacterium
GTCGGGACACGCGCGCCGCGTGCCTCCACGGCGATCTCCTGCTCGACGACTCCGGTCACGCGGCGTCACCCGTCAGCGACACCCACTCCATCGGGACTCCTTGGGTCGTTCTCGGATCGGTCCACGCCTGGGCGCCGTCACGGTCGAGCACGCGCACGCCTGCCTGCTCGAGCTTGCAGCGTGCCGTCGGGGTCGGCGACCTCGAGTGCATGTGACCACAGTCGCGCGCCGCGGTCCAACACGGTGGCGTACCGGCTCTGCTCGACGAGCGGCGTGCGGAGGCGGACCGTGAAGTCGCCGGCTCGAACTTCGCTGCCGGCGCACGGCTGCGTGCGCCGCGTGGGATGGCACGATGCCCTCGACGGTGCAAGGCTCCGAGCGACGGCGACCCGTGACGCGATGTCGTCGCGGTGATGGCACGAAGGGAGAGCGCGATGAAGGTCGGCGTGAACGCGGTCGTGATCGCACCGGACGCGCTCGTCGAGGTCGCGGTCGCCGCCGAGCGGCTCGGGTACGAGTCGTTGTGGTCGGGCGAGCACGTGGCGTTCAACGCCACGGCGCACGACGACATCGTCCGGCGCTACGGCGGGCGCGCGCTGTACGCGCCCGACTCGGTGTTCCTCGAGCCGCTGATCACGCTGTCGCACCTCGCGGCCGTCACCACAACGCTGCGCCTCGGCATCGGGATCTTCCTCCTGCCGCTGCGCGAGCCACTCCTCGTGGGACGCGCGATCGCCACACTCGACGTGCTGTCGAAGGGACGACTCGATCTCGGGGTCGGCCTCGGCTGGTACGCGCCCGAGTTCGAGGCGGTCGGCGTGGAGTTCCGTCGCCGCGGCCGTCGTACCGACGAGCTCATCGACGCGCTCGACGAGCTGTTCACGAGCAGCGCACCCGAGTTCCACGGCACGTTCTTCGACTTCGGCCCGATCGGCTTCGAGCCCAAGCCGGTGCAGCGGCCACGCCCGCCGTTCCACATCGGCGGCAACGGGCCCGCCGCGTTCGAACGCGCTGCGAACCGGGGCGACGGCTGGTACGGGGGCGGTGGGAGCGCCGCGCAGATGGCCGAACCGATTTCCGCGCTCCGCCGGCGGCGCGCCGAGCTCGGCCGGACCGGTCCGTTCGAGGTGTCGAGCGTGTCGCTCGGGCCGCCGCCGAACCGGTCGCAGCTCGACGAGCTGATGGAAGCCGGCGTGGACCGCGCGGTGGTGACGCCCTTCGTCGACGGCGACGCGACGCCGTTTCCCGGCACAGTGACCCAGCAGCACGCGATCGACGCGCTCGAGCGCTACGCGGAGTCCGTCTCGCTCGGCGCGTGACGCGACCTCGCTGACAACCGCCGGCTTCACCGACCCCGCGACGCGTCAGACGAGCACGTCCGCTGCGCGCAGCGCGTCGATGCGCTCCTGGTCGTACCCGAGGATCGTGCCGAGCACGTGGTCGGTGTCTTCGTGGAACATCGGAGCGTGCCGGCAGACCTCGCCCGCGGTTTCGGAGAGCACGTAGCGCGGCCCCTCGACCACGACCTCACCCCACTTCGGGTGCGGCAGCGTGACGAGGTGGCCGCGGTGCGCGAGCTGCGGATCGCCACAGAAGTCCTCACTCGTCGCGGCCCGATGCGCCGGAACACCACGAGCTTGCAGCAGCGCTTCGACCTCGGCGGCGGCGAGCGTCGACGTCCAGGTCGTGATGACGGCGTCGAGCTCGTCGGCGGCAGCGAGCCGTCCCGGCGCGGTCGCGAACCGCAGCTCCGACGCGAGATCGGCACGATCCATCGCGTCGGCGAGCACCTCCCAGTCGGCATCGTCGCGCGCCACGATCGCCACCCATCCGTCGTCTCGACCCGCCGACGCCCGACAGGCGTAGACACCATGGGGTGCCATCGCCCGGTCCCGATTGCCGCGTCGCTCCGCGACCGCGCCGGTGGCGAACCACTCGGCCATCTCGGGCGCAAGGAACCAGATACCGGCTTCGACCTGCGAGACGTCCAGGACGCAACCGTCGCCGGTCTCGCTGCGCTCGTCGAGCGCCGCGAGCAACATGGCCAGCGAGAAGCGCGGTCCGACGTAGTCGGTGTAGGGGCCGAGGGGCCCGATCGGCTGGCGATCGGGCCAGCCGACGAGATGCTGGAAGCCGGCCAACGCAGCACCGACGTTGCCGTAGCCCGCGAGGCTCGACCATGGTCCCGACTGCCCGCACAGGGCGGTGCTGAGCACGACGAGACGCGGGTTCAGCGCGCGCAGCGCGTCCACACCGAGCCCCCACTTCGCCATCGTTCCTGGCGAGAACGACTCGATGACGACGTCACCCCATCGTGCGAGGTCGCGGACGACGTCCTGACCGGCCGCGGTCGAGAGGTCGAGGCACATCCCGAGCTTCCCCGCGTTGCACGTCTCGTAGAGCGCGGAGCCCTCAGGATCGGGGATCCCCTGTGGAAACGGCGGCATGTACCGCGCGGTCTCGATCCGCCGCGACGACTCGACGCGCACGACCGTCGCACCGAAGTCGGCGAGCGCGCGCCCGATGAGCGGACCCGCGACGACCCAGGAGAGATCCACCACCTTCAGCCCGTCGAGCGGAGGGCGCGCCGGGCCGGGCGCAGTCGCGGCCGGGCGTCGCGGCGACGGCGACGCCCGCCACTCGGTGGCGATCTCATCGGTGTGCTCTCCGAGTGAGGGCGCGGCGCGACGGTGCTCGAATGCGGCGCGGTCCGTCTGCGCGAACGGTCCCGGCATCGTGACAGCGCGGTCGCCGTCGCCGAGTGTCACCCAGAAGCCCCGCGCGTCGAGGTGGGGGCTCCGGCCGAGGTCGGAGACGTCGAAGATCCCGACCGGCAGCACCCTTCGTTGGACGGCCGCCTCGGTGATCTCCAACTTCGTCTTCGACGCGAGGAACGCCCGGATCATCTCGCGCACCTCGGCGAGGTCGTCCTCGGTGACGGCCCCGGAGGTGAGCTCGTGGTGAATCGTGGTCCAGTCCCAGTCCAGGAAGCGGCCCACGTCGACGCCGTCGTCCGCCATCCAGCGCAGCAACGCGTTGCTGAAACGCCCGGCCGCGGGGCCGACGGCCAGGTTGAATTCGATGAGGCCGTCCTTGCCGTGCCACTTCGTTCCGCCGCGCGCCGAACCACTGCCGCTCATGTCGAGTCGCGGGGCCGCGCTTTCGGCGCGCTCGCCTTCGGTGACCGCCGTGAGCACCTGACCGAGCGTCGCGACGCCGAGCGACGCCTGCGCCGAGACGTCGACATGCTGGCCGCGGCCCGTGGTGCGGCGTACGGCGAGCGCCAGCAGGATGCCGGCCGCCGCGTCCGCGCCCGCGTGGAGGAACGCCTGGGACGAGCTGATGCGGAGCGGCCCGCGCTCGCGCGCGTCGCGGTCGCGGTGTGGCTCGAGCGGTCCACCTGCCGCCCAGACCACGAGGTCGGCATCCGCGTAGGCCGCCTTCGGGCCGTCCAGCCCGAACGCGGAGATCGAGCACCACACGAGCTGCGGCGCCGCCGCCATGGTCTCGCCGCGCGGGAGCCCGAGCGCCTCGTCGCCGCCCGAACCGGCAGACTCGATCACGACGTCGGCCCCGAGCGCGAGGTCGCGAACGAGGGCTCGACCGTCGCTGGAGCTCGGGTCGTAGGCGACACCCCGTCGGTTCGCGCCGTAGGTCTCCCACAGCAGCGAGCGCTGCTCGCCGCCGAGGTCCACAAACGGGCCCTGCCGGCGCGCCCGTGAACCTTCGAGTGGCTCGGCGGCGACGACGTCGGCGCCGAGGTCGGCGAGGATGCGCCCGGCGACGAGCCCTCGCTCGTCGGTGAGGTCGAGGACGCGATATCCGTCGAGGAAGCCCATCTCAGAGGTACGCCTTCAGCGTGTCGAGCGCGGCGTCGGCAAGCGGGCCGTCGGCTCGCAACGTCTTCGCGTCCGCGCGCTTCATGCGGCGCACGCCGACGCGGGCGAACTCCGCTGCCGTTCCTTCGATGCGCTGGGGGGCCGACGGCGACCCGTAGCGCCACAACTCGCCCGACGGAGACGAGACCTCGACGACGAGGTCATCGAGCGTTCCTGGCATCTCGCGCTTCGCATCGCGGAACGCGTGCGGGATGGCCCGGTAGGTGATGTGGCACACGTGCCGCAGCCGGTCGGTGTCCTCCGGCTCGACGCCGAGCGCCATGAAGCAGTCGAGACCGTGTGCCCATGTCTCCATCAAGCGTGCCGTGCACAGGCTCGGAGCTGCCATGAGGTTCGGACCCCACGGGACGCGTGCCGTGGGGTCGACGGCGCGGAATGCCGCGACCTCCTGTGCTCTCGCGTCGCGCCACCAGGCCAGGACTTCGGCGCCCTTCTTGCCCTCACCGGGGCTCGCCGTGCGCTTCCGAGCCTCCGGATCGCGCCTGCTGCGGCCCAGCTCGCGGAATCGTGCCTCACCGTCGCCGCTGAGCGACACGAGCGCGACCTCGTCGAAGAAGGCCAAGTGCGCGACCTGGGCCCGCACGTTCCAACCTTCGGCCGGGGTCGGCGTCTCCCACGCTGCTTCGTCGACGTGCGCGACCAGCGCGTCGAGCGCGGCCTGCTCCGCGGCCAGGTCGTCGACGACAGCTTCGTCCATCTCGCAGCCTCCCACGTGGCCGTTGCACCGTGATCGACGACGCTAACGCGCGTCGACTCGGCTCGTTCCTCGACGAGGTGCTCGGCAGCTGCGCGTTCGCGGTCATGCTCGAGGTGCTGGTCGCCGGCTGGCGACATCGATCCCGGCGCCTCGTCGCCGCTGCCGCACGATGCCGCGCCGTCGGCACCGCGCGCCGACGTAGGATCCGCCGTTCGATGGTTCACGCTCGCGTGCACATGCGCGGCACGATCCGGGGGAGGACACTGTGACAGAGCAGGGCGATCGAGCGGGCGGCGCAACGCCCGACGCTCGCGTCGGGGTGGTCTCGGGACCCGTCACCGGTGGACACGGCTGGGCCTTCGGCTCCTCACCGGTCGAGCACCTCGACGCGCGCGGGTACGTGCTCGAGGAGTACCTGATCGAGGGTGAGGCAGACTCCTACGAGCTCGCACCAGGCTCGGAGGTCACCACCGACTCCGCCTGGGACACCGTCTCGGGGAAACCGGCGCCGTACAAGACGCGCATGATGGTGGTCAGGCCCCGCGACCCTTCGAAGTTCAACGGCATCGTGCTGCTGAACTGGCAGAACGTCACCGCGGGCGTCGACCTCGGCGCGCCGACCGACGAGGAGATGTTCCGACAGGGATACGTCTGGGTCGGCGCGACGGTGCAGCAGGTCGCGATGACCGGCGTCACCGTCACCATGCCCGGGTACGACCTTCCACCCGTCAAGGGCCTTCCCGCGTGGGACCCCGCCCGCTACGGCACGCTGTCGCACCCCGGCGACGCGTACTGCTTCGACATGTACGCACAGATCGGGCGCGCGATCAGCGGTCGACGCGCCGGTGGACCCGATCCGATGCACGGGCTCGTGCCGTCGAAGATCATCGCGATGGGCGGATCGCAGTCAGCCGCGTGTCTCGCGGGCTACCTCGGGGTCGCGCACGCACACGACCGCCTCTTCGACGGATTCTTGCTCGAGGTCCACTGGGGCAACAGCATGTGGCCTCATCACTCGAAGACCGTCGTGTTGCCCGGCGGTGACATCGTCGGCACGTATCAGGTGCGGGACGACCTCGGTGTGCCGATCTTCGTCGTCAACTCCGAGACGGAGGCCTGGTCCGTGTTCCCGGTGCGCCAGCCAGACACCGACACCTACCGGTTCTGGGAGGTGGCCGGCGGCACTCACGGCGGCAACCGACCCGTCGACGCGCTGGCCGAGATCATGGCGCGCGACGGCGTCGAAACCCTCGGGATGCTCGACAGCGCGGGCCGCAACACGATCGACTGGTCGTGCGTCCAGAGCGCCGCGCTGCGTGCGATGACCGCGTGGGTCACCGAAGGCACGCCCCCGCCGACGTTCCCCTTGATCGAGCTCGTCGAAGGCCCGCTTCTCGACTCCGTGGTGCGCGACGCGAACGGCAACGCCAAGGGCGGCGTTCGCATCCCGGAGATGGAGGCGCCGATCGCGGCGCAGTGGGGCGTGAACTCGACGCCCGACATGCTGGCGAAGCTGTCGGGCGAACGGCATCCCTTCAGCGAGGAGCAGCTCCGTGCGCTGTACCCGTCACGGGATGCGTATCTCTCGCAGTACGACGCCGCGGCCGAACGTCTTGTGCAGGCAGGCGGTCTGCTCCCCGAGGACCTGCCGGCGGTGCGCGCGCACGGACGCGAGCTCGCAGACGCCCTGCCGCACGACACCTGAGTCGACGCGATCCTCCTCGGCGCCCGCGGTTCCGGCCCGAACGTACATTGATTTCGTGGCCGCCGTCGCGGCCCTGAGGGGAGACCCAAGATGATCACCATCATCGAGCCACGCGAGTTCCACCGCCTCGGGATCGCGGTGGACGACGTGCCGAGCGCCAGGGAGTGGCTCGAACGGATCCTCGGCGGCGTGGCGCCGTCGATCGGTCGTCTCGACATGTTCCCGGGCATGGACAGCCAGATGGTCACCGCGGGGAGCTGGCCTCTCTTCCTCATGCAAGGCGGGCCGGTGGCGCGGTTCCTGGAGCGCCGCGGCCCGAGCGTGCACAGCTACGCGTGGATGGTCGACGACAACTGGGAGACGGAGCACTTCGTCCGCGACCAGGGCATCGAGATCACCGGCGTCAACATCGACGCGCGCCTCTTCTACATGCATCCGAAGCAGACCAACGGCTTGCTCGTCGAGTGGTGCTCCACCCACCCCACACGGCATCGGCGCGAGGCCGCTGCGCCGCGCCCGGAACCCGATCCGGGTGGGCCTGGGCTGGTCGGGGTGCGCGAGATGGCGTGGAGCACCGCGGTCGTGAACGACGCCGACGCGACTGCGACGTGGCTCGAACGACTCGTGCACGCCGAACGCGTCGACGGCAACCCGTGCGGACCTGCGGCGCAGGAGCGCACGATCGACCTGCTCGTCGGCGGCATCGTCGTGCGACTCGTGAGTCCGACGTCGAGCGACAGCCGCTACGCGCGCGCGATCGAAGAAGGCGGCGCGCGCATCCTGTCGTTCACCGTGCGCGTCGACGACCTCGATGCCGCGCTCGCGATCCTGGAGGCCGAAGGCGTGCCAACCGTCTACCGCGAAGGATCGCTGGCCGCGACCGACCCGAAGACCACGCTCGGCGGCGTGCACATCGACTGGACCCAGTGAGGAGGGGCCGACCAGGATCGCTTCGATCTGACCCAGCGGCTGGACTCGCGATCAGCGCATGACGCGCTGACCAACGACGTCGAACATCACGACGTCGAGCTACACCACTCCGCGGGGCGCGATCCGACGCGCGGGTGACGCACTGAGCGCGCAGAGCATGGTCTGACAGCTACTCGACGATCGAGATGGCCTGCTCGGGGCAGTTCTCCACGCCGAGGCGGGCCTGGTGCTCGAGCTCGGGAGGAACGTCGTCGCTGACGAGCATCGAGTGGCCGACGTCGTCGGGCTCGTACACCTCGGGGGCCAGGGAGTAGCACCGGCCGTGCCCGGTGCACTTCTCGAAGTCGATCTGCAGCTTCATGTCGGCATTCTCCCCCGTCAGACGTCGATCTGCACGACATCGTCGACCACCCTACCGGGAAGGTCGAGCGCGGCCGCGAGGCCGGCGGCGCCGCAGCCGACCACGACGACGTCGTCGGCGTCAGCCATCGAGATGACGGGTCGCGGGCCCGGTGTACGGCGGGAGGAACGTCGGCGGGAGCGGGCCCTTGAGCCGCGACCCCGCCTCGGTCTCCTCCCACGCGTGGGCCAGGATGCCGACCGCGCGACTCAGCACGAACAGCCCGCGGCCGAGCGGCGGCTCCGCCCCGAGCTCGGAGAACACCACTGCCGTCACCCCGTCGATGTTCATCGGCACCGGGGTGCCCACGCTCGTCGCCAACGCGCGCTCGACCGCGCGCGCGATGTGGACGTACCGGCCGTCGACGTCACCCGCGGCGGCAGCATCGTCGACCAGCGCGAGCAACGGCTCGACGCGCGGGTCCACCGGATGGAACCGGTGGCCGAACCCGGGCACGAACTTGACGGTCGCGCGCATGTCGGCGACCACCGCACCCGCGGCGTCGGCGAGGTCCGCGCCGTCGTCGACGGCGATCGCGACGCGCCGGTAGAGCTCCATGCACTGCTGACCCGCACCGCCGTGCACGTCGCCCAGCACGTTGATGCCGTTCGCCACCGCGTTGTTCAGGCCCACGCCGGTGGTCGCAGCCATGCGCGCCGATGCGATCGACGGTGCCTGCGGCCCGTGATCGACCGACGCGACCAGCGCCGCTTCCAACAACCGGCGGCGCCCTGCGGTCGGGAGCTCGCCGTCGAGCAGCAGCCAGATCATGTCGACCAGCCCGACCCGGCCGATCAGCTCCTCGACCGGGTAGCCACGGAACCGGATGACCCCGGGCAGGATCTCGACGATCGCGGTCGACCACCAGTCGGCCGCGTCCTGGCCGGTGACGTCGTCACCACTCACACCACACCGTCACGACGAAGTACCTCGAGCTCGTCGACACGACCGAGTCGTGCCAACTCACCCTCGACGGCGTCGCCGAGGCCCGGCGGCGGCGTGCTGGGAACCACCGCGCGACCGTCGACATGGAAGCCCGACGTGACGACCCGGAGCTCACGCTCACCGTGGGGCAACCGCCCGAGATCGGCAATGACCTCCCGCTCCCGGACCTGGTCGAGCGCGAGCGCCTCGGGGATCGACAGGACGCGCGCAGCCGGGACGCCGAGCGGGTTGAGCAGTGCTTCCCACTCCGCGGCCGACTTGGCCGCGAAGGCCTCGGTCAACGCCGCGGTGAGCTCGGTGCGGTTCGCCAAGCGGTCGGCGCGCGCGGCGAAGCGCGCATCCACCGCGAGCCCCGGCCGCTCGACCGCGACGCACAGGGTCTCGAACTGGCGCTGCTGGTTGGCGGCGATGTTGAGCAGACCGTCGCCGGTGACGAACGCGCCCGATGGGCTGGCGGTGAAGTTCTCGTTGCCCATGCGAATCGGCTCCGCGCCCGCGATGAGCCAGTTCGACGCCGCCCAGCCAAGCCCGCTGATCGCGCTGTCGAGCAGCGACACGTCGAGGTAGGCACCTTCGCCGGTGCGCGATCGCCGCGTGAGCGCGCTCACGATCGCGAAGCACGCGGTCATCCCGCCGAACGTGTCGCAGATCGGGAAGCCCACGCGAGTCGGGCCGCCGTCTCCTTCACCGGTGACGTCCATCATCCCCGAGAGGCCCTGCACGATCTGGTCGTACGCGGGCCGTTCGACCATCGGGCCGTTCGCGCCGAAGCCCGAGATCGCGCAGTACACGAGTCGCTCGTTGACCTCGTGCAACACCGGCCACCCGAACCCCAGCGACGTCAGCACGCCGGGGCGGAAGTTCTCCACCAGCACGTCGGCCTGCTCGACGAGCTCGCGGAAGATCGCCTTGCCGCGATCGTCCTTGAGGTTGAGCGTCATCGACCGCTTCCCCGCGTTCTGGGCGAGGAAGCTCGAACCCGAACCCTGCTCGTTGAGCACCGGATCGGCCCCCAGCTGGCGCGCCAGGTCGCCGGTGCCCGGCACCTCGATCTTCAGCACGTCGGCACCGTGCAACGCCAATTGGTAGGTGCAGTACGGGCCGGCGAGCACGTTCGTCAGGTCGAGGACGCGCGTACCGTCGAGCAACCCCGCGGCACCAGGTTCGGCGCTCATCCGCTCAATCCTGCACCGCTGGCGGCGCGGCGTTGATGAGCATCTGGTACGCACGGTCGTGCGTCGCAGGGGAACGCTCGCTGGTCATTCGCCGAAACCCTCGACCGCCTCCGCCATCGCAATGACTTCGTCGGCATCGGAGGCCAGGAGCCAACCTTCGGCCACGAGCGACGCGGCGCGGGCGCGCACTGCGTCGACGTACGCCGCTGAGGTGCCGTAGAGCTCGACCATCGTCGCTTCCGAGAACGGTTCCATCACGCCGCTGTTCGTCTCGCGACACACGCGATAGCGCGCGCGCGGGACGTCGACGAAGGTCGAGCGGAGCCCGCCGAGCGGGTTGCCGTGCTCGTCGCGCTGTGGGCGCGGCGATCGTCCTTCGGCGACCAGGCTGTCGTCGACCGCGACGCGATCGCCATGCGGCGCGACGCGGTCCCCTGCCGACCAGTGCTTCAGATGATCGAGGCACAGCCTGAACACGTGATCGAGGCGCAGGTCGCTGGCCGGCAACCCGCACCCCGGACCGTTGGCGTGGGCTCCACCCGCGATCTCATAGGTCCGGTACCCGCGCCGGTCGCCGTCGCGGTCGGGGCGGACGCGGTCGGTGCCGCGCCCGATCGCGTGGTCCATCCAGAGCTGCGGCCCCGTGTAGAGGCTGATCGCCGGCACGTCGAGGTCTGCGGGCACCCCTTGGTCGGACGGCAACCGGTCGTCGAGCGTGCTGATCTGCTGGTACCAACTCGGCTCGCCCACGAAGTACGCGTCCATGAGCGGCGAGCCGTCCGGTCGGCGCCAGCGGTCGTGGAAGTTCTTCAGGTACATGAGCGTGTACGCGCCCGCGCCGGAGTATCCGCCGCACACGACCTGGGTGATGCCCGTCGCGGCAAGCGGATTCGACTCGTCGTCGGAGCGGAGCAGCGCCGCGACCTGCGCCACGATGTCCCACGACAGGCCACCCTCTTCGAAGTCGATCGCCGCGTAGCGCTCGGGGTCGAAGTCGAGGAGGTTGCTGATCGGCGTGGTCGTGCCGTAGGCCTGGTTGTTCCTGCGGGTGGTGACGATGGCGTGTGCATCGCCCGCCGCGCGCAGGTACGGGCCCGCCCACGGCCACAGGGGGCCGACGCCGATCTCCGGGTGCGCGATCTCGAGCACGAGGGTGCCGCTGCACGCCGCGAGGTCGGCGGGATGTCGCAGGATCAGTCGCGTCGTGTACTCCCGGTCGGTGTCGGCCACGACGAGCTCGTCGGTCGACGCGCCGTACCGGTACACGTTCGCGGTCCCGGTCACGAGGAGCTCGCGCTCGACATAGGCGGGCTCCTCCGATGGCGCGGTCGTGATCGTGCCTCCCCCGCCAGCGAACATGGGAAACGCGTCCTGGATCCGGCCGTTCCCGACCGGCGGGACGACGAGGCGCGGGAACGGCGGCGCGGTCACGAGCGTGGTCCGAGTGGTCTGAGCTCCATGTGATCTCCTCAATTCGTCGTTCGGTTCAGGCGCTGGAGCCAGAGCTCGCGCGCATCGTGCATGTGTCGTTCGGTGGCGGCCCCGGCCGCGTCGGCGTCGCCCGCCTCGACCGCCGTCAGCATCTGATCGTGCTGCGCGGTGGCGGTGGCCCAGCGCCCCGCGGCGGTGAGCGTGGTGGCCCGCAGCGCCGCGACGCGGAGGTCCAGCATGCGTTGCAGATCCGGCAGCACGAGGTTGTGTGCGGCGCGACCGAGCGCATGATGGAACTCGCGATTCGCGTGGTAGAGATCCGTCGCGTCACTCGTCGAGGTGAGCTGCCGGCAGTGTTCCGACGCCGTCCTCAACAGGACGAGGTCGCCCTCTCGCCGACGCTGCGCCGCGCAGCGCGCGATCTCCGACTCGAGCTTCGTGCGCGCATCGAACAGGTCGAGCACCTGGTCGACACTCGGCGCCGCCACCGTGACCACCGATCCGGCGCGCACGAGGAGTCCTTCGTACTCCAGGCGGGCGAGCGCCTCGCGCACCGGGGTGCGACTCACGCCGTAGCGATCGGCGACCTGGTTCTCCGACAGCCGGTCGCCGGGCACGTAGGCACCCGCAACGAAGTCGTCGCGGAGGCGACCGTAGAGCGCGTGGGCCTTCGGCTCACCCATGGCGGGGAGTCTGCACCATCGACCGGCGCGCCGACG
>JBEVIU010000067.1:0-7133 GCA_040510575.1 Acidimicrobiia bacterium
CTTGATCCAGCAGGGCGAGACGGTCGCGCTCGACCTCCGCCCGCACTGGTGGTACTTCTCGCGCAACATCTTCACCGGCATCCCGCTGCTGATCGTCGTCATCCTCATCTTCAACTGGAGCGGCGACAACTTCATGCGTGACGCGTCGGTGTGGATCGTGGTCGCGCTTCTCGTCGCGTGGGCCGCGTGGCTGGTGCTCAAGTACTTCCAGTGGACGATGACCTACTTCGTGGTCACCGACCGCCGCGTGATCTACCGCACCGGCGTGATCTCGAAGAAGGGTGTCGAGATCCCGCTCGAGCGCGTCAACAACATCAACTTCCACCAGCGCATCATCGACCGCATCATCGGTGCGGGCGACCTCGACATCGAGTCGGCCGGGCGCGACGGTCAGAGCCACTTCGACTTCGTGCGGCATCCCGACGGAGTGCAGCACGAGATCTACCGCCAGATGGAGAAGCGCAACATGCCGCAGAACTTCGCGGCCCCTGCTCCCGCAGTCCCGGCCGCCGCGCCGGCGCCCGCACCCGCGGCCGCGCCGAACGTGCCCGAGCAGATCGAACAGCTCGCGCAGCTCCGCGACCAGGGCCACATCACCGAGGCGGAGTTCGAGCAGAAGAAGTCGGAGCTGCTCGGCCGGATGTAGCTCAGCTTTCCGACGGCGCAATCAACGCGCCGTCGACGGACTGCGCGACGAAGCTGGTGCCTTCCTGGCCTGTCGCGTTGCGGTACCGGTTCGTCGCTTCCGCGAGCACGGCTTCTGCCTGATCCTGGGCTGCGATCGCGACGACGCACCCGCCGAACCCGGCGCCGGTGAGGCGCGCGCCCGAGGCTCCCGCGCTCACGAAGGCAGCGACCAGGGCGTCGAGCTCGGGCGTGGACACCTCGAAGTCGTCACGCAAACTGGCGTGACTGTCCAGCATGAGCTCGCCCATGCGTGCGATGTCGCCCGCCTCGCACGCGTCGACCATCGCGACGACGCGCGCGTTCTCGGTCACGACGTGCCGGGCCCGCGGGTCGTCGCGCACCCGTTCCATGCTCGCCTCGCGCAGCGAGGCGAGCCCGAGCTGCGCCGCGATCGCCTCACACTCGGCGCGTCGATCCGCGTAGGCGCTCCCCGCGAGCGTGCGTGACTTCCCACAGTGCGCGACCAGCACCGCGGCGTTGGGCGGGAGCGCCACTGGTCGGGAGACGGCCCGCTCGCCGGCGAAGTCGATGACCAGCGCAGTGTCTCGCCGCCCCGCGAGCACCACGATCTGATCCATGAGCCCGCCGGGCACACCTGTCGACCTCACCTCCGCGTCGAGCGCGAGCTGCGCGAGGTCGACGACGTCGGGGAGCGTGTCGCGCCCGAGCGCAAGCGTGAGCGCGACGGACAGCGCAGAGCTCGAGGAGAGCCCGGCGCCGGGCGGCACGGTCGACGAGATCGAGAGGTCCACGCCGGTGTCGACCGGGTGGCCGTGTGCGCGCAGCGCCGCGATCGTGCCGGCCACGAAGCGTGCCCAGGCCGGCTCGACGACGCGAGGGTCGAGGTCACGGTCGAGCGCGATCTCGGCCGTTCCAGCGAGCTGCGCCGATCGTGCCCGCACGACCGCCTCGCCGTTCGGGGTCGCCACGACCTCGCACCACCGGTCGATCGCCATCGGCAGCACGAGCCCGCGGTTGTAGTCGGTGTGGTCGCCCATGAGGTTGACCCGCCCCGGGACGGACACGCTCGACGTCCTGGGTGGTGCGGGCGGCGCCATCGCGGGGGATCGTAGGTGGGGATCCCGGCTTCAACCCGGGCGTCGGATCGCCGATACTGGTGGGATGGGACGTATCCAGACCTCGTGGGAGATCGCCAAGCGATCGTGGGCGGTGCTGCGCAGCGACAAGTCGCTGGCGTGGTTCCCGGTGTTCTCCTTCCTCGGCTCGCTCGCCGTGTTCGCCGGGATCGGTGGGCTCGTGGCCCTCACCGGCATCGACGACTCGGCGAACGGCAACTCGTTGGCGCCGATCGGTTACGTGTACATCGCGATCGCCTATCTCCTGGTCGCGTTCGTGCAGACGTACTTCCTCGCTGCCCTGGTGGCGGGCGCCGACACCCGTCTGAACGGTGGCAACTCCACGGTGAGTGGTGCGCTGCAGGTCGCGAACTCGCGCCTCCACCGCCTCATGCCATGGGCGGTGGTGTCGGCCACCGTGTCGATCATCCTCAGCATGCTCGAGCGCTACGGCATCGTCGGGCGGATCATCGCCGGGCTCGTGGGCCTCGCGTGGAACCTCGTGACCTTCTTGACCGTGCCGATCCTCGTGATCGAGGACATCGCCATCGGCCCGGCGTTCAAGCGCTCGAAGGACCTCTTCAAGCAGACATGGGGTGAGAACGTCGTCGGCCAGGCCGGCCTCGGCGTGCTGTCGTTCCTGGTGATCATCCCCGCGCTCGCGTTGATCTTCGTCGGCGCCGCACTCGGCACGGTCGGGTTCGTCCTCTTCGGCGCCGTCGGTGTTGTGTGGCTCGTCGTGAGCGCCACGGTCATGAGCGCGCTCAATGGCATCTACCGCACCGCGTTGTACCGCTTCGCGACGTCGGGTGAAGTGCCGGCCGACTTCTCGGGCACCGACTTCCAGGGCGCGTTCCGCCCGAAGGGCGAGCGCCGGCTCGGCCTCTAGTCTTGGGGCCGATGGCCCCGCTCCTCGACGTCGACACCTGGCCCACGCTGCGCGACCCGGTGATGGTGATCAGCCTCGCCGGCTGGGTCGACGCGGGCGTCGCGGGAACCGGCGCGATGGCGGTGCTCGGCGACCAGCTCGCTTCGCAGCGCACGTTCGGCACGATCGACCTCGCCGATCTCATGGACCTGCAACAGACCCGCCCGATCGTGGAGCTCGCCGACGGCGTCACGCGCACCATCGAATGGCCGTCGATCGACTTCGTCGCCGGCCGGGCCGGGCGCGACGTGGTGCTGTGCCGTGGGCCCGAGCCGTCGCTGCGGTGGCGGGCGGTGCTCGGAGCGATCACCGACGCGGCAACCCGACTCGGCGTGGCAAAGGCGTTCACGCTCGCCGGGATCCCGAGCATGGTGTCGCACCGGCGCCCCGTCTCGATCATGAGCACGGCCACCAGCGCGGAGCTCCTCGACGAAGCCGGCGCCTTCCGCAACGACTACACCGGCCCCACGGGCGCGCAGACCGCCCTGCAGGTGATGCTGGGGGATGCCGGCATCCCGACCGTCGCGCTGTGGGCCCAGGTGCCGCACTACATCTCGTCGGGCGCCTCGCCCCCGGCGATCCGTGCCCTCCTCGCGAAGTTGCGCGAGCTCGGTGGCCTCGAACTCGACCTCACCACCCTCGACGACCAGACCGACGCCTACGTGCGCCGGGTCGAGGACGGCATCGCGGATCGGCCCGACGTGGCCGAGGCGATCGCGGCCATCGAGTCGAGCACCCCCGATGTCGCCACACTCGAGGAAGACCTCCCGAGCGGCGACGAGCTGGCGTCGGAGATCGAGAAGTTCCTCCGCGGCCAGGGCTGATCGAACCCGCCGCGAGTCGCGTCGGCCCGCCGCGAGGAAGTAGAACGGGCGCGCCCGACCCTGGGCGAGACCGAGGAGTCACATGAGCGTCGTCAAGATCAACGCCATCACCGTGCCGAAGGAACGCCACGACGAGCTCGAGGGCCGCTTCGCTGCTCGCGCTGGGGCGGTGTCGGGCTCACCCGGCTTCGAAGCGTTCGAGCTGCTCCGTCCGTCGGACGACCGCGACGTGTTCCTCGTCTACACGCGCTGGGCGACGGAGGAAGATTTCCAGAACTGGATGCAGAGCGCGGCGTTCGGCGAGGGCCACCGCGCGCACGGCGCGCAAGGCCCCGTGAGCAACCAGGCCGAGCTCTGGGCGTTCGACGTCGTGCAGCACGAGGACGCGCCCGCGTCGTAGCGCACCCCCGTGGAGACCCTTCTCGAGTTCCACAAGTACTGGGGTTACGTCGCGATCGTCGCCAACGCGATCGTCGGTGTGGCCGCGCTCGTGGTGTGGCAGGTCCGTCGCCGGCGCGACCGCTACTCGCGGGAGCGGTGGCTCTGGTACTCCACGATCGCCGCCGAGGGCGCACTCATGCTCCAGGTGCTCGTGGGCACCATCCTCGTCGCGGCGGGTCACTACAAGCCGGTGCGCTTCCACATGTTCTACGGCTTCGTGGCCTTCCTCACCGTGGGCCTCGCGTACCAGTACCGTCGCTCCATGCGCGGACGGCTCGAGATGTTCTACGGGTTCGTCGGCCTGTTCCTCATGGGGCTCGGGATCCGCGCGTTGATGCAGGTCACGTGAGATGACACAGCGCCTGCGCGTGCTCCTGCTGTTCGGCGGTCGCTCGGCCGAGCACGACGTGTCGCGCACCACTGCAGTCGCGGTGGCGGGAGCGCTCGACCCCGAGCGCTACGAGATCGTGCCGGTGGCGATCACCACCGACGGTCGGTGGCTCGTCGCCGACGCCGCACGGCGCGCGATCGAGGCCGGGCCCGCCGGGCTCCCTGAGCAGTTCACGGTCGACGGGACGCCCGCCGCCGGCATCGGCGAGCTCGTGGCCGATCCAGGATCGCGCACGGCACGTACCGGCAGCCCGACCTTCGACGTCGACGTCGTCTTCCCGCTGCTCCACGGCCCCTACGGCGAGGACGGCACGGTGCAAGGGCTCCTCGAGCTGGCCGACCTCCCGTACGTGGGCTCGGGCGTGGTCGGTTCCGCGGTCGGGATGGACAAGGTGATGATGAAGCGCGCGTTCGTCGCGTGCGGGCTGGCCACCCCTGCGCACCTCGCGCACTGGGCGGAGCACCCACTCGAGCCGTTCGTCGCGGAGGTCGAGCACAAGCTCGGGTACCCGTGCTTCGTGAAACCGGCCAACCTCGGCTCGTCGGTCGGCGTGTCGAAGGCGCACGATCGCGCCGAGCTCGAGCGAGCCTGCGCGACCGCGCTCGACTTCGACGAGTGGATCATCGTGGAAGAGTCGATCGACGGCCGCGAGATCGAGGTCGCGGTGCTCGGCGACAACCCGCCCGAGGCGTCGGTGCCGGGTGAGATCGTGCCCGGCGACGAGTTCTACTCGTACGCGGACAAGTACGAGGCCGACACCGCGCAGCTGCTGATCCCGTCGCCTCTCACCGCGGAGCAGACGACCGCGGCACAGAAGCTCGCGTTGGACGCGTTCGCGGCGTGTCGACTCGAGGGGATGGCGCGTGTCGACCTCTTTCTCGAGGAGACGCGTGCCGACGGCGCGCCGGGGCGCGGCTTCATGGTGAACGAGGTCAACACGATCCCGGGCTTCACGCCCATCTCGATGTACCCGAAGCTGTGGGCGGAGTCAGGCGTGCCGTACGCCGAGCTGCTCGACCGCCTCATCGAGCTCGCGTTCGCGCGCCACACGCGCCGCGCGCAGCGCGCCGGCCGTCAGCGCTAGGGGCTTGACGCCCTAGAGGTTCACGATCGGGCAGGTGAAGGTGCGGGTGATGCCCTCCACGTTCTGGATCGCGCTCACCACGAGCTTGCCGAGGTCGTCGAGGCTGCCCGACTCCGCCTTCACGATCACGTCGTAGGGCCCGGCCACGTTGTCGGACGTGACCACCCCGGCGAGCGAGCGTGCGGCGGTCGCGACCTGCTCGGCGCGACCGACCTCGGTCTGGATCAACACGTACGCCGTGACGGTCATTCGGTCCTCCGGACGCTCGCGGACAGCCCGAATGGTACGCCCGTCAGGCGAGGCGTTGCTCGAGCGCGGCGAGCTCGTCGCGGAGCTCGTCGGGGAGGCGCTCACCCAGCTCGGCGAAGTACTCGTGCACACCGGGGAGCTCGGCGCGCCACGCGTCGAGGTCGACGGCCAGCGCGGCATCCACCTGCTCGCGTGATGCGTCGAGGCCGTCGAGGACGAGATCGTCGGCGGTGGGCACGACGCCGATCGGGGTCACGGTGCCGGTGTCCTCACCGTCGAGGCGCCGGCAGATCCACTCGAGCACCCGAGAGTTCTCGCCGAACCCGGGCCAGAGGAACTTGCCGTCGGCGTCCTTGCGGAACCAGTTGACGCCGTAGATGCGCGGGAGGTTCGCCTCGTCGGTGCGGCTCGTCATGCTGAGCCAGTGAGCGAAGTAGTCGCCCATGTTGTACCCGCAGAACGGGAGCATCGCGAACGGGTCGCGGCGCAGGTCGCCGAGCCCACCGAACGCGGCGGCGGTCTTCTCCGAGCCCATGGTGGCGGCGACGAGCACGCCGTGACGCCAGTCGGTCGACTCGAAGACGAGCGGCACCGTGGTGGCGCGTCGGCCTCCGAACAGGAACGCGGAGATCGGCACGCCGGCCGGGTCCTGCCATTCCGGCGCGATCGAGGGGCACTGTGACGCGGGGACGCAGAAGCGGGAGTTCGGGTGCGCGGCAGGGGCCTCGGACTCCGGCGTCCACGACTGGCCCTTCCAGTCGGTGAGGTGCGCGGGTGCGTCGTCGCTCAGGTCTTCCCACCACACGTCGCCGTCGTCGGTGAGCGCCGTGTTGGTGAACACCGTGTTCGCGTCCATCGTGTGCAGCGCGTTCGGGTTGGAGTTCTCGTTCGTGCCCGGCGCCACGCCGAAGAACCCGAACTCCGGGTTGATCGCGTAGAGGCGGCCGTCGGCACCGAACTTCATCCACGCGATGTCGTCGCCGATGGTCTCGACCTTCCAGCCTGGGATCGTCGGCACCAGCATCGCGAGGTTGGTCTTGCCGCACGCGGACGGGAACGCGCCCGTCACATACTTCACCTCGCCCTCCGGGGAGGTCAGCTTCAGGATCAGCATGTGCTCGGCCATCCAACCCTCGTCGCGGGCCATGACCGAGGCGATCCGCAGCGCGAAGCACTTCTTGCCGAGCAGCGCGTTGCCGCCGTATCCCGAGCCGTATGACCAGATCTCGCGCGACTCGGGGTAGTGGACGATGTACTTGACCTCGGCGTTGGTCGGCCACGGGGTGTCCTTCTCGCCCTCGCCGAGCGGGGCGCCCACGGAGTGCACGCAGGGCACGAACTCGCCGTCCGCCCCGAGGACGTCGAGCGCGCCCTTGCCCATGCGGGTCATGATCCGCATGGAGACCACCACGTACGGGGAGTCCGTCAGCTGCACGCCCACGTGGGACTTGTC
>JBEVIU010000068.1:0-25075 GCA_040510575.1 Acidimicrobiia bacterium
TCGAAGATGTCGCGGCGGAGGTGTTGCGCACGTGCGCGACGAGCGAAGACGTCACGCTGGAAGTGCGGACACCGGGCGGCAACCTGTCGCAGCACTTCTGGTGCTCCACCTCGCGGAACGCACCGGTGGAAGACCTCGCCCATCGCATCGCGAACAGAGTGTCGGTACGCGGCGACGCGGGCACGAAGGCCGACCGCGTCATCGAGCTACGCAAGGCGTTCTTTCCCGAGTGGGGTGCGCAGGATCGCGATTCGCTGGCCTGGTCGGTCGCGACGGGAAACAGCGTGCGGTGCACGCGCGACATGCGCGCGTCGAACGTGCGTCAGGACATGGCGAGCGCGGCAGAAGCAAGTGGCGAATCTGCCGAACGCTGGGCCCTCATCGAGGGAGTCGACCTCGCGGGCTTCTGCCCCGAGCGCCTCCCCGAGTTCTACGCAACAGTGCGGCGCGCGGGCGAGCGCGCCGCGGCGAAGGCGGTGAAGCGCCGGCTCGACGCGGTGCTCTGAACCGTCTCAGGCGTCGGCGTCGTTCAGATCGACGCGCAGGGTGAGCACGCCGTCGACGAACTCCCACGATGCGTCACCGACGATGGCGAAGTCCTGGAAGTCGAACTGGGCCTGCTCCACGAAGCGCTGACGATCGGGACCTGCCACCGGAGGGAGCGGGCGTTCCCGGACCGCGGAGGCCCTCGTGCGGAAGCGCTCCAGCATCGCGTCGACGTCCAGCTCGTCGGCCATGACGCGAACCTACCCCGCAGTCGAGCGCCGCGCGACGAGCGCGCGGTCACGGCCGGAGAGATCTGCGCGCACCGCGACGTCGACGAACCCGGCGGCACGCGCCAGGTCGACCGCGGTGTCTGCCTGATGGGGCGCCAGCTCGCAGACCAGGACACCGTCAGGCGCCAGCCACTCGATCGCGTCGGCCACGATCTCCGCGATCGCTTCGAGACCGGTGGGACCGCTGACCAACGCGCCGTACGGCTCCCAGTCGATCACCTCACTCGGCAGCGACGCGACCTCCGACTCCGCGATGTATGGCGGATTGCTCACCACGAGGCGCACTTCGCCCCGCAAGTCGTCGGGCAGCGCGTCGAACCACGAACCGTTCGCGACGCGCACGCGCGTCGCGGCCGCGCCGCCGACGCCGGCCACGTTCGCCCGCGTCACGGCCAGCGCTTCGTCGCTCACGTCGACGGCCCACACCTCCGCGTCGGGGAGGTCGCTGGCGAGCGCGAGCGCGAGCGCACCCGATCCGGTCCCGAGGTCGACGACCACTTCGGTCGCGAGGGCGCCGGCCCACACGTTGCCCTTCCCTCGGCGCAAGCCGATGCGCGCCGCCTCCTCCAACGCGACCTTGGCCACCACCTCGGTCTCGGGGCGCGGCACCAACACGCGGTGGTCGACGAACAGCTCGAGCTCCAGGAACTGCCACTGGCCGAGCACGTACTGGAGCGGCTCACCCGCCCGCCGACGCTCGAGCATCGCGTCGAGGTGCGACTCGGAGAGCGCGGTCGCTTCGTCACGCTCGTGCATCACCAACTCGGCGCCGTCGTATCCCGACACGCGCTCCACCATCCAGCGCGCTTCCGAAGCGGGGGCGTCGACTCCGGCGTCGCGCAGGCTCGCTTCGGCCGTGCCGCGAAGGTCTCTCCAGCTGGCCATCTCGGCCGGCCCTCAGCTCTCCCCGTCAGCGAGCTGCTCCGCTCGCTCGGCCGCGCCGAGCGCGTCGGTGAGCGGGTCGAGCTGGCCCGCGAGCACCTGGTCGAGCGAGTGAAGCGTGAGCCCGATGCGATGGTCGGTCACGCGGTTCTCCTTGAAGTTGTAGGTGCGGATCTTGTCGGAGCGACCCCCGCTCTTCACCTGACTGCGCCGCGCCACCGAGAGCTCGTCCTCTTGGCGTTGCCGCTCGACCTCGAAGAGACGACTGCGCAGGATGCGCATCGCCTTCTCCCGGTTCTGCAGCTGGCTCTTCTCGTCCTGGCAGGTCACGACGAGGCCCGACGGCTTGTGCGTGAGTCGAACTGCAGAGTCCGTGGTGTTCACCGACTGGCCACCAGGGCCGCTCGAGCGGTAGTAGTCGACCTGGAGATCGTTGTCGTCGACGGTCACGTCGATCTCCTCGGCTTCGGGGAGCACCGTCACCGTCGCGGCGCTCGTGTGCACCCGTCCCTGGCTCTCGGTGGCGGGCACGCGTTGCACGCGATGCGGGCCGGCCTCGTGCTTCAGGCGTGACCACGCGTCGTCGCCCTTCACCACGAACGTGATGTCGCGGTACCCGCCCATGTCGGACTGCTGACTCGACAGCGTCTCGACCTTCCAGCGGTGCGCCTCTGCGTAACGTTCGTACATGTGGTAGAGGTCGGCGGCCCAGAGGTTGCCCTCCTCGCCGCCTTCGCCGCCGCGGATCTCGACGATCACGTTCTTGCCGTCGTCGGGATCACGCGGCACGAGCAGCTCGCGCAGCCGCTCTGCCAACACCTCGAGCTCCGCGTCCTTGGCGTCGATCTCGTCCGAGAGGTACGTGCGCATCTCGGCGTCGTCCTCGGTGGCGAGCAGATCCCGGGCGTCGCCGAGCTCCTGGTCCACCGTTCGGTACTCGCGGTACGTCTCCACGATCGGCTTGAGCTCGGCGTGTCGGCGTCCGATGTCGCGAGCCGCGTTGCGGTCACCCGACGCGGCGACGTCGGACCACTCCGCCTCCACCTTGTCGAGCTCCGCTTCGAGCTCCGCGAGCCGTTCGAACATGCGTCGCAGGCTATCGGTGGCCTCAGCGCCCAACCGCTGAGATGCGGAAGGCGGAGATGCGAGTGGTGGAGATGCGGAGTGCCGCGATCAGGCGCCGCGCAGGAGCGGTGCCTGCGCCAAGGTGGGCGCGGCAGTCGGGCGCTGGGCCCGCTGCTCCACTTCCGCGAGCTGCTCCGCCGTGAGCACGGCTCGCAGCGACGCCACCGCGATCTCCACCTGGTCGAGCGACGGCTGGCGCGTCGTGAGCTTCTGCAGCAACAGGCCGGGCTTCATCCCGGCGCGGACCCACCACCACTGCATGTGCTTGGCCGCGAATCGGATGATCTCGTAGCTGATGCCGGCGATCAGCGGGATGAGCACCACGCGCGATGCCATGAGCACGAGCCACCCGGGGCGCCCGACGAACGAGTACACCACGATCGTGATCACCATCACGGTGAGCAGGAAGTTCGTGCCGCAGCGAACGTGCGCCGTGCTGAATTTCTGTGCCGACTCCGCCGTGAGCTCGACGTCGGTCTCGTACGCCGCGATCGCCTTGTGCTCAGCACCGTGGTACTGGAAGACGCGCTTGATGTCGGGCAGGAGGCCGATCAGCGAGAGGTACCCGAGAAAGATACCGAGGCGCAGCGCGCCTTCCGCAACGTGGTACCAGAATCCGTCGAGGTCGAAGAAGTTGCCCACACCGTTCGCGACGACCGCGGGCAACAGGATGAAGATGCCGGTGAAGAGCAACAGCGCGGCGCCGATGGTCCAACCCATCGCCTTGCTCGAGATCTGCTCTTCCTCGGGGATCTGTCGGTTGGCGGACCACGCGAGCGCCTTGAACCCGAGGTTCATCGACTCTGCGAGGGCCACGACGCCGCGCACGAGCGGGATCTTCGACCAACGCTCGGTCCAGTTCGGCGCGTCGTGGGTCTCGATCTCGATGTCACCCTCAGGGGTGCGCACCGCCACGGCCCATGTGCGCTCGCCGCGCATCATGACGCCTTCCATCACCGCCTGTCCGCCCATGTAGCGGGGGGTCGGGGTGCTGGGGCTCGAGCTCATCGACGGTCTCCGTGCGCCCGGTCAGGCCTTGAGCTCGCCGGGAGCCTTGGGCTTCGCGCCCGACGACTGCGCGGCCTCGGACTTCGCGAAACGGCGTTGGAAGCGCTCGACGCGCCCACCGGTGTCCACGAGCTTCTGCTTGCCCGTGTAGAAGGGGTGGCACTCCGAGCACAGCTCGACGCGGAGGCTCGGCACCGTGGAGCGGGTGACGAACTCGTTGCCGCACGAGCAGTGCACCGAACACTCGACGTAGTCGGGGTGGGTCTCGGTCTTCATGGCAGTCCAGTCTACGGGCTCGGGGATAGCTCCAGAACAACGCGAACCCAAGGTTTGATTCCCGGGGGTTGGAGAGCGGGGATCTGAGCGCGGGGATCTGAGCGGGCGATTCGATCTGGTTGGGTCAACCGCCGGGCGTGGGCGCCTTTGCGATCTCGCCCAGGAACTCGTCGTTGCTCTTCGTGGTGCGGATCTTGTCGATGAGCAGCTCGAGGCCCTTGCCGTCCTCGAGCGCGTTCAGCACACGGCGCAGCTTCCACACCTGCTGGAGCTGCTGGCGGTCGAACAGCAGCTCTTCGTGCCGCGTGCTCGACGCCTCGACGTCGATCGACGGGTAGATGCGGCGCTCGGAGAGGCGGCGGTCGAGCCGCAGCTCCATGTTGCCGGTGCCTTTGAACTCCTCGAAGATCACCTCGTCCATGCGGGAGCCGGTGTCGACGAGCGCGGTGGCGATGATCGTGAGCGAGCCACCCTCCTCGATGTTGCGGGCCGCACCGAAGAACTTCTTCGGCGGGTAGAGCGCGGTGGAGTCGACACCACCCGACATGACGCGGCCCGACGTGGGCGCGGCGAGGTTGTACGCACGGGCGAGACGCGTGATGCCGTCGAGCACGATCACGACGTCGGTGCCCATCTCCACCAGCCGCTTGGCCCGCTCGATCGCGAGCTCGGCGACCTGCGTGTGCTCGTCGGCCGGGCGATCGAAGGTGCTGGCGACGACCTCGCCGCGCAGCACGTGGCGACGCATGTCGGTGACCTCTTCGGGGCGTTCGTCGACGAGCAGCACCATGAGGTGCACCTCGGGGTTGTTGCGCTCGATCGCGTAGACGAGCTGCTTGAGGATCGTCGTCTTGCCCGCCTTGGGCGGCGACACGATGAGCCCGCGTTGGCCCTTGCCGATCGGCGACACGAGGTCGACGATGCGCCCCGTGATCTCGTGCGGGTTGTCGGCCATCTCGAGACGCAACCGCGAGTCCGGGAACAACGGCGTGAGGTCTTCGAACCGCGGACGGGCGCGGGCATCGTCGGGCGTCATCCCGTTGATCTCGTCGACGCGCAGGAGCGCGGGGTACTTCTCGTTGCTCGCCTGGGGACGCGAGGTGCCCTTCACGTCGTCGCCCTTGCGGAGCGCGAACCTGCGCACCTGCGAAGCGGAGACGTAGACGTCCTTGTTGGCGGGGAGGTAGCCACCGGCGCGTAGGAAGCCGTAGCCCTCGTCGCGCAGGTCCAGCAGGCCTCGTACCTCGATCGGCTCGCCTTGGAACTCGCCGCCGCCACCGCCACCGCTCTGGCGCGGCTCGTTGGCGCCGCCCTGCTCCTGCCCCGCCCCTCGACCACGACGGCGACGGCGGCCGCGACGGTTGCCGTCGCCGAACGACTGGCGCTCGTCCTCGGGGTCGACGCGCGTGTCGCCGCCGTTCGACGTGGTCGTGCTCTCCGAACGCGGTTCCGATGACCGGGCTTCCGAAGACTGCGATCCCGAAGAGTCGGAGTCCGAGGATCGCGACGACGTCGTGGTCGATGCCGTCGCGCCGTCGGCGTCGGCAGCACCGTCGGCGGTCGGCGACGCCTCGGCGTGGTCGCCGTTGGTCGCGGTTGCCGTGGGTGCCGACGCGGTCGCGGTGGTCGTCCGCGACCGGCGCGGGCTCGGCGCCGGCGTCTCGTCAGGCTCCGCGGCGAGCGAATCCTCCTCGGCAGCGAGCGCGGCGATGGGGTCGTCGTCGAGTTGCGACGCGCGCACGGATCGCACGGCGCGGCGCGGCTTGGGCGCGTCACCGTTGCCGGTCGCGCTCGTCGTGCTCGCAGCCTTGGCCGGCGCGGCGGGCGCGTCGGTGCCGTTGGCGGCCACGAGGATCGCCTCGATCAGGTCGGCCTTGCGCATGCGCGTCGCCGACTTCACGCCGACTGCGCCGGCGATGGTGTGGAGCTCGTCGCGGTCTTTGCCGGCAAGCACCGACCGCTCGATCTGTTGCTCCGGGGTCATGGATTCTCCCTCTGCACCGTCGCGCGGCAGGTCACTGCAACTTGGGAACGACGGGCACTGTTGTCAGCCCTCGGTTGGAGGATCCGCCGGGGGACGACGCCTGCAACCACCGCCGAGAAGAATCGATCTCATCCTGGTCGAGGGTCCGCGAGAGGAGCGGGCTCGGCCGGGAATCGGCTCGGGAACCGGGCTCGGTGGCTGCAGTCCCTTGCCTGGTGTGCAAGGAGTCGAGCACCGAATCGACCGGCGGTGACCACCACTGTACTGCCACGACTCGACCGCGGCAAACATCCCAGGCCCAAGAGTGGCTGGCCGCGGCTCAAGCCAGGAGCCGACCCATGAGCTCGTGGGCCGGCTGCGGCACGGTTCCCGCGACGCCGCGCTCGGTGTACTCCCCGCCGGGACCGTCGCGGCCGGAGTCGAACAGCAGGTACGGCACCGCATCGGACGTGTGGGTGCGGAGCGCGCACGGCGTGGCGTGGTCGGGCAGCAGCAGCACGCGGAAGTCCTCGCCGTCCAACGCGTCGACGAGCGGGCCGATCACCTCGGCATCCCAACGCTCGAGCGACGTGACCTTCTCCCCCACCGCGCCCTGGTGGCCCGCCTCGTCGGTGGCCTCGACGTGGAGGAGGAACAGGTCGCGATCGGCCAGCGACGTCAGCGCCGCGTTCCGCTGCGCGACGTAGTCGTTGTCGAAGCCGGCGGTCGCGCCCGGAACGTCGACGACCTCGATGCCCATGAGCACGCCGAGCCCGCGCACGAGATCGACGGCCGACGACATCCGGCCTTCCACGCCGAAGCGGCCGGTGAAGTCCGGGAGCACCGGGCGCACGCCCTGGCCCCAGAGCCAGATCTGGCTCGCGACCGATCCCACCCGCGCCGCCTCGCGCGTCACGATCGGCTTCGACGCGTCCATCAGGGCGGCGAGCTTGGCGGCGGCCGGACCGGTCGGCAGCACTGCGGGCTGTCCGGTGAGGTCGTGCGGCGGCACGCACTCGGCATCGGCGAGATCGGCAGGCAGCACGCACAAGTGCCGGTACTCGACACCGGCGTGGAAGCGCACCCCGTCGCGGCCGCCACCGAGCTCGTGCTCGAGCGCGGCGACGATCGGGTGGCTCTGCTCGCTCGTGAGGTGGCCGGCGGCGAAGTCGACCATCGTGCCGGCCGCGTCGACGGTGACCAGGTTGCAGCGATACGCGACCTCGTCGGGCGCGAGCTCGACGCCCATCGCGGCGGCCTCGATCGGCGCGCGGCCGGTGTGGTACTCCGCCGGGTCGTACCCGAGGATGGAGAGGTTGCCGACATCGCTGCCCGGCGCCATGCCCGGCGGGATCACCGACGCGAGCCCGACTTCGCTGCGCGCCGCGAGGCGGGCGAGGCGTGGCATCGCCGCCGCTTCGAGCGGCGTACGGCCGTCGAGCTCCGGCAGCGGTTCGTCGGCACAGCCGTCGGGCACGAGCACGAGGTACTTCACCATCGGAATGCTACCGGCGGTCCCCGCGCGGCCTCTCGCCGAAGTCGCCTGGGTAGCCTCGCTCGGATGCTCTTCGCGACCGTTCGTCGCCGCGCCGCGAGCGTCGCGATCGCAGCCGTCACGATCGTGTCGGTTGGCGTGGTGTCCGGCAGCATCGTCTCCGGCGGGTCGACGAGCGTCGTGGCCGCGGGCGCGGCCGCGTCGATCCCGCCGCTCGTGTTGCAACCGGTGGCCGCGCTCCCCGCGCTCACCGCGCTGGCGCCGCGCGCCGGCGATCGCGCGCTCTACGTCACCCAGCAACAGGGCGTCGTGCGCGCCGTGCGCAACGGCAAGTCACTCGACCCGCCGGCGCTCGACATCTCGGACGACGTGCTCGCGCAAGGCGAGCAGGGTCTGCTCGGGCTCGTCTTCTCGCCCGACGGCACCAAGCTCTACGTCGACTACACGGGGACCGACGGCGATTCCTACGTCGACGAGTTCACGATGCACGGCACGGTCGCCGACGCGGAGTCGCGTCGCAACGTGCTCACCGTCGAGGACCCGCAACCGAACCACAACGGCGGCCAGCTGGCGTTCGGTCCCGACGGCTACCTCTACATCGGGATCGGCGACGGGGGTTCCCAGAACGACGAAGGCCCCGGTCACGTGCGGGGCGGGAACGGCCAGTCACTCGGCACGCTGCTCGGCAAGATCCTGCGCATCGACCCCACACCGAGCGCCAACGCGGACTACCAGGTGCCGGCCGACAACCCGTTCGTCGGCGTCGAGGGCGCGCGTCCCGAGATCTGGGCGTACGGGCTTCGCAACCCGTGGCGCTTCTCCTTCGACACGCGCACCGGCGACCTCTGGATCGGCGACGTCGGCCAGGACGAGGTCGAGGAGGTCGACTTCGCGCCGGCCGTCAACGGACGCGACGCAGGGAAGGGCGCCAACTTCGGATGGAACCGTTTCGAAGGCAACGACGAGTTTCGGGGCGATGCCCCGGACAACGCAGTGGCACCGGTCGCGACCCACACGCACGACGACGGTTGGCTGTCGGTGATCGGTGGCTACGTGTACCGCGGCTCGAAGATCAAGCCGCTGCGGGGCGTCTACCTCTACAGCGACTACTACCACGGCGACATCGTCGGGTTGCGGAAGTCGTCGAGTGGCGCGTTCGCACCGGTCGACCTCGGGCTGCACGGTGAAGAGGTCGCGGCATTCGGCCAGGCCAACGACGGGGAGTTGTACGTGCTGTCGCAGTCCGACGGGCTGTTGCGTCTCGCGCTCCCTCGTTGACGCGTTGGCCGCGTCACGGCATCGCGCCGGTGGCTCAGGTCCGGCGCACGACGAGGCCCGCGATTCGGCGGCTGATCACCGACGGCGTCACGCTCGACGCCGCGCCGACCACCTTGTTCACGCCACCCGGAATCGACACCGAGCGACGCCGGTCGAGGTCGCGCAGCGCCACCTCGACCACGTCGTCGGCCGACTGCCACAGGAACTCGGGGATCTCGCTCGGCCCGAGCCCGGCACGCTCGTGGAACTCGGTGTGCGTGTAGCCCGGGCACACGGCCATCACGTGCACACCGGCGCGGCGCGCCTCTTCGTGCACCGAATGCGTGAAGCTGTTCACGAATGCCTTCGTCGCCGCGTACGTCGCGCTCGACGGCGCGGGCTGGAAACCGGCCAACGAGGAGACGTTGACGATCGCGCCGCGGCCCCGTGGCCGCATGGCGACGAGTGCCGCGTGGGTGAGGCGCACGAGCGCGGTGACGTTCAGATCGATCTCGCGCATCTCGGTGTCGACGTCGGCGTCCGCGAAGGGCCCGTAGGTGCCGAAGCCCGCGTTGTTCACCAGCACGTCGACCGCGTCGTCGTCGTGCAGCCGCGCTTCGACCGCCGCGAGGTCGGCGCGGTCGACGAGGTCGGCGCGCAACACCTCGGCGCGCACACCGTGGCGCTCGACGAGGTCGGCCGCGAGCACGTCGAGCCGCGCTTCGTCGCGGGCGACGAGCACGAGGTCGGCGCCGCGAGCCGCGAACCCCTGGGCGAATGCCCGACCGATGCCGGCCGACGCGCCCGTCACCAACGCAGTGGTCACGACCCCAGGTCGAGCGCCGCCGCGACCGCGTCGGTCGACGCCACGATCGACTCCCCCACCTCGACCTCGCTGATCACGCGCTGCGGATCCTTGAGGCCGTGGCCGGTCACCGTGCACACCACGACGTCGTCGGGCTCGAGGAGCCTGCTCGCCGCGGCCTGGAACAGGCCCGCGACCGACGCGGCCGAGGCGGGCTCGACGAAGCAGCCCTCCTCCGACGCCAGCATGCGGTAGGCCTCGAGGATCTGAGCGTCGGTGACCGCGCCGATGTGACCGCCCGACTCGTCACGGGCCGCCAGCGCGCCGTCCCACGATGCCGGGTTTCCGATGCGGATCGCGGTGGCGATGGTCTCGGGATGCAACACCGGCTCTCCCAGCACGATCGGCGCCGATCCCGCTGCTTGCCACCCGAGCATGCGGGGAAGGCGGGTCGAGCGGTCGAGGTCGCGGTACTCGCGGTAGCCGCGCCAGTAGGCGGTGATGTTGCCCGCGTTCCCCACCGGGAGGCAGTGCACGGTCGGCGCGTCGCCGAGCGAGTCGACGATCTCGAACGAGGCCGTCTTCTGGCCTTCGATCCGGAACGGGTTCACCGAGTTCACGACTTCGATGCCGGGACGCTCGCCGAGCTCGCGCACGATGCGCAACGCATCGTCGAAGTTCCCGTGGATGGGCACGACCTGCGCACCGTGGATCAAGGCCTGCGCGAGCTTGCCGAGCGCGACGTGACCTTCCGGGATGAGCACCGCACACCCCACGCCCGCGCGCGCCGCATACGCAGCGGCCGACGCCGACGTGTTGCCGGTCGACGCGCAGATCACGAGCTTCGCACCCCGATCGACCGCGATCGAGATCGCCATGGTCATGCCGCGGTCCTTGAACGACCCGGTGGGGTTGAGACCCTCGACCTTCAGCGACACCCGTGCCACGCCCGCGCGTTGCGCCACTCGTGGCGCGTCGAGCAGTGGCGTGTTTCCTTCCAGCAGCGTGACGACAGGTGTTGCGTCGGTCACGGGCAGGTGCTCCCGGAACGCCTCGATGATTCCCGGCCAGGTCATCGCGGCCCCTACTCCTCTTCGCCGATCACGCGCAGCACCGACCCCACGCGGTGGACCGCGTCGACGTCGCGCAGCGCGAGCACGGTGGCGCGCACATCGGCCTCGCGCGCCTCGTGGGTGACGAAGATGAGGCGCGCATCGTCACCGATACCGTGCTGTTGCATCGACCGGATCGAGACGCCGTGCTCGGCGAACTTCGGTGCGATCGCCGCGAGCACGCCCGGGCGATCGGCCACCTCGGTGTGCAGATAGAAGCTCGAGACAACGTCGTCGATGGCGCGGATGGGCTTTGCGGCCAACGTGCCGATGGTCGCGCCCTTGCGCCCTTCGACCAGGTTCTTCGCCGCGTCGACCAGGTCGCCCAGCACCGCCGACGCAGTGGGAAGGCCACCGGCGCCGCGCCCGTAGAACATGAGCTCGCCGACCGCGTCGCCTTCGATGAACACTGCGTTGAACGCGTCGCGCACCGAGGCCAGCGGATGGCGGACCGGCACCATGGTGGGATGCACCCGCACGGCCACCTCGCCGTCGACCTCTTCGGCGATGGCCAACAGCTTGACGACGTAGCCCAGGTCGCGCGCCGCCGCGATGTCGTCGGAGGTGATCGCAGTGATGCCCTCGCGGTACACGTCGGCGGCCACGACGCGCGCACCGAATGCGATGCTCGCGATGATCGCCGCCTTCGCCGCCGCGTCGTAGCCCTCGACGTCGGCAGTGGGATCGGCTTCGGCGAAGCCGAGGGCCTGCGCCTCCGCGAGCGCGTCGTCGAACGACGCGCCATGGTCGGTCATGTTGGAGAGGATGTAGTTCGTGGTGCCGTTGACGATCCCGATCACACGACGGATCCGATCCCCGGCGAGCGACTCCCGCAGCGGCCGCATCAGTGGGATGCCCCCGCCCACCGATGCCTCGAAGAGCAGGTCGACGCCCGCGCCCTCAGCCGTCTCGAACAGTTCCCGACCATGCACCGCGAGCAACTCCTTGTTCGCGGTGACGACGGGCTTGCCCGCCATGAGCGCCTCGACGATGAGCGTGCGGGCGGGTTCGACCCCGCCGATCACCTCGACGACCACATCGACGTCTGGATCGCCGACGACCGCGGCAGCGTCGTCGGTGAAGCACTTTGCGGGGAGCGGGAGCCCGCGGTCCTTCGTCGCGTCGCGCACCGCGACCCGCGTGACGGCGAGCGGCACGCCCGCCCGGGCCTCGATCACGTCGGCATGCTCGTGAACGAGGCGCACGAGGGCACCTCCCACGTTGCCGCACCCGAGCAATCCGATCCGCACCTGCTCCTGCATCAGGCCTCAGTCTGGTCGCGGTCGGGCACATCTCGCGAGACGAGGTCGTCGAGGGTCTCACGGCGCACCACGACCCTTGCCGTGCCGTCACGCACGAACACCACCGCCGGACGGGGGAGCTGGTTGTAGTTGGAGGCCATCGAGTGTGCGTACGCACCCGTGGCCGGCGTCGCCAACACGTCACCCACGGCGACGTCGTCGGGCAGTTGGGCGTCGCGCACGAGGAGGTCACCCTGCTCGCAGTGCTTGCCCGCAACCGTGGCGGTCAGACGTCGCTCGCTCGTGACGCGTGCCGGGAGGAACGCTTCGTAGCGGGCGCCGTAGGTGATCGGGCGCGGGTTGTCGCTCATCCCACCGTCGACGGCCACGTAGGTGCGGACGCCGGGGATCGCCTTCACCGTGCCGACCCGGTACAGGGTGAGACCGGCCGGCGCCGCGATCGACCGACCGGCTTCGACCGTGAGCCGGGGCGCAGGATCGAGACCGGCGTCGGCGCACGCGACCGCGTGCGCGTCGGTGACCACGGCGGCGAAGTCGGCGATCGACGGCAGACCAGCGAGGTCCTCCGCGGTGTACCCCACGCCGAGGCCGCCGCCGAGGTTGAGCTCCTCGACGACCGTGCCCGTCGCGTCACGTACGTCGGCAGCGAGCGTCGCCATCACCTCGGCGGCACGGGCGTACGCGTCGAGCGCCACGATCTGCGAGCCGATGTGGCAATGGAATCCGACGAGGTCGACGGCGTCGCTCGCCTTCGCGCGCACAGCGGCATCGCGCGCCGCGCCGTTCGCCACCGAGAACCCGAACTTCGAGTCTTCCGCACCGGTGGCGATGTGCTCGTGCGTGTGTGCTTCGACCCCCGGCGTCACGCGCAGCAACACCCGAGGACGCGGCAGCCCTTCGGCAACGAGCGCCTCGACCCGGTCGAGCTCGTCGAACCCGTCGATCACGAGTCGGCCGACCGGGAGCGTGAGGGCGAGGCGCAGCTCGAGCTCCGACTTGTTGTTCCCGTGGAACACCATGCGCGCCGGCGGAAATCCGGCGCGGTGCGCGACGTGGGCCTCACCGCCGGACGCGACGTCGAGGTCGAGCCCCGCCTCGTCGACCAGTCGCGCCATCGCGATGCAGAGGAACGCCTTCGCCGCGTACGACGCGCCGGCGTGAGCATCGGCGGCGCCCGCGGCATCCCGTCCGAAGGCGTCGAGATACGCGCGGCAGCGATCGCGCAGCTCGTCCTCGTCGTACACGTACAGCGGCGTGCCGTGCGCGTCGGCGAGGGCCGCGATGTCGACACCCGCGATCGAGAGGCGGCCCGCGTCGTCGACGGCGGCGCGGCGCGGGAGCAGCCCGAGATCGAGCGGGGCACGGAGGTCGAGCGTGGTGTTCCGGGCCGAGGTCACGGGATGTCCTCGTCGATGCGGGTCATCTCGTCGGGCGCGTGGACGCCGAGGATGGCGAGTGCGCTGGCGAGTGCGATCCGGCACGCTTCCGCGAGCCACAGGCGCGCTTGCGTGAGGGCGATGTCGTCGGAGAGCACGCGGCACTCGCTGTAGAAGCTGTGGAACGTCTTGGCGAAGTCGCGCACCCAGGCGGTCACGCGATGCGGCGCGCGCATCGCCGCGGCCTCCGCGACCACATCGGGATACTGGGCCAGCGCGCGCAGGAGGTCGACCTCGCGTTCGTGCACGAGGGGCGCCAGGCTCGCATCGAGGATCGGCAGCCGCGTGATCCCCGCCGCAGCGGCGCGGCGACCGATGGATGCGATGCGCGCGTGCGCGTACTGCACGTAGTACACGGGGTTCTCCATCGACTGCGCGGTGACCACGTCGAGGTCGAACGTCTGGGCGGTGTCGATGCTCTGGAACAGGAACGTGAGCCGAGCGACGTCGGGGTCCACCTCGTCGAGGATGTCGGCCAGCGTGACGATGTCGCCCGTGCGCTTCGAGAGACGCACGAGCTCGCCGCCCCGCTGCAGCTTCACGAGTTGACCCAGCAGCACCTCGGGCTCGCCCGGCGACGCGCCGAGGGCCTCGAGCCCGCTCTGGAGCGACTTCACCTGACCATGGTGATCGGCGCCCCAGATGTCGATCAGGTGCGTCCACCCGCGGGCGAACTTGTTCCGGTGGTATGCGAGGTCGGCAAGGAGGTAGGTGGGCGAGCCGTCCGACTTCACCAACACGCGATCGCGCGGGTCGCCGAAGTCGGTGGTTCGGATCCACGTCGCGCCGTCGTCGTCGAAGAGCGCGCCGCGGGTGCGAAGGTCGTCGAGCACGGCCGCGACTTCGCCAGACTCGTGGAGCGTTCGTTCGGAGAACCAGGTGTCGAACTGCACGCCGATGCGATCGAGGTCGGCGCGGATGTCGTCGACCATCGCCTGGTAGCCCCACTCGCGCGCCGTCTCCTCGTCGACAGCATCGCCGAGCGCCTCGCGCAGTCGCGCCGCGAGGTCGACCACGTAGGCACCCTGATACCCGTCCTCGGGCGGCGCCGCGCCCTCGTAGCGCGCATGCAGCGACGCCCCGAACTTGTCGAGCTGCGCGCCGGCGTCGTTGAGGTAGTACTCGCGGTGCACGTCGGCACCCTGCGACGAGAGCAGGTTGGCGAGGGCGTCGCCCACCGCGATCCAGCGTCCGGCGCCGGCGTGGATCGGTCCCGTGGGGTTCGCCGACACGAACTCGAGGTTGATGCGCTCGCCGCTCAGGGTGGTGCCGAGACCGAATCGATCGCCGACGGCGACCACGTCGCGCAGCACCTCGTGGAGCCACGTGGGGGCGAGGTACAGGTTGACGAAGCCCGGGCCCGCCACCTCGGCCCGATCGAGGTGGCCCGGACGCTCGGCATTGAGCACCTCGACGAGCCGCGCCGCCACATCACGCGGCGACGATCCCACCGTTCGCGCGAGCTGCATGGCGACGTTCGTGGTGAAGTCGGCGGTCTGCCTGGGATCGGTCGGAGGCGCGAGCGCGACTCCGCCGGGGGGAATCGGGAGGCCCGCCGCGTCGAGCGCCGCGTCGACCGCGGCGAGCAATTGGTCACGGATCACGGCATGCAGCCTGCGAGAGGAGCGCGACCGGCGCGGTTCGCCGAGCGACGACGTCGCATCGTAGCGGTGGCGGTTCGGCACATCTCGCTCGATATCGCCCGCGCGGAGTGCCCCTCGCGTCGGGGTATCGTCCTGCGGACCGGCCAGTCGTGGCGGGAGGCCCCTGGTGAGCAAGGCAGAGCACACCGCGCACGAGCACACCGCGCACGAGCACACCCCGCCGGAGCCTGCCGCGCCCGAGCGACGGCTCGACGACCACGCGCGCTTCGGATCGGGCATCGCCACCATCTACGAAGCGCTCGACCGTCTCGTCTCGCTCCGGGAGCTCAGCGATGCCGCGCTCGTGGTCGACGTCGCGCCACTGGGCCGTCAGGTCCTGCGCGCGGGGCGACGCCCGCTACGCGACGACGACGCGGGCCTCCTCACCCGCGATCCGGGGCTCTACACCGAGCCCTCGACGGAAGGTGCGGACACGCTCGACGACCGCCTGGTCGCCGAATTGATGGTCACGCTCGCCGAGCTCGGGTTGCGGCACGACGTGGCTCGCATGGTCCGCGAGGAGACCCACGCGTGAGCCTCGACGAGCTGGAACTGGCGCTGCGCTCACTGCCGGGCGTCATCGCGGTCGGTTTCGTCGAGACCGACGGCCTCCTCGTGGTGGAGATCCAAGTCGGCGCCGGAGCCGACGAGACGATCGCCCGAGACGCGACGTTGCGGGCGCACGAGCACGCGAGCCTGCCCGTGGCCGTCGAGGTGGTGCGTTGGGGCGGCGGGATCGCTCCGATCCATGACACCCGCCTGCGCCTCGAGGAGGTCATCACGGACCCCGAGGCCGCGGAGCTCTCGGTGCGCCTGGCCCGCGGTGAGGACCTCGCACTCGGGCGAGGCTCGATGGAACGTGGCCTCCTGGGTGCGGTCGAAGCGACCGTGTACGCGGTGCGCACCTTCGTTCCCGACCTGCCCTTCCTTCCCGGGTGGGCGCGCGTCGTGGAGACCACTCCCGACCGCCGCTTCCTCGTGGTCGCGTCGGTCACGGACCCGCCGTCGCGCCGTCACCTGCGCGGGATCGCGGAGGGTTCGAGCCCGGTCGACGGGGCGGTGCGCGCCACGCTCGCGGCGTTGAACCGCGTCGTGAGCCGTGAGCTGAGCGATCCGGGGTCGTGACCACGACCGGCCGCGAGGTGCTCGGTCGAGCCGCCATCGCCGGGCTGGGGATCACCGAGACCGGCGACGGCACGGAGCTCGAGTGGGTATCGGCGACAAGGTCGCGGCACCTTGGTCCGCCCGGGCTCCGGCGAGGCGATCCCGGCATTCACCACCGCGTGAGATCGCTGCGCAACAGGACGGCGCGAAGAGGACGCCAGCTAACGTGGCTCCCCCGCCCCCGTAGCTCAGCGGATAGAGCACCGCCCTCCGGAGGCGGTGGCGCAGGTTCGATTCCTGCCGGGGGCACCCCACGCCCGCGACGTTCCTCGCGTCAGCCCCGTCGGCGAGCGGCGGGCGACGCCACCATCGGCGGCTGGTAGCCAGCGTCCGCCCAGCTGAAGTTGGTGCCCGGCGGCACGATCTCGTCGATGGCGTCGAGGAGGTCCGGCTCGAGCACGACGTCGACGGCCCCGAGCTGGGTCGTGAGCTGCTCCATGGTTCGGGGACCGATGATCGCTGAGGTCACCGCCGGGTTGTTGATGACCCAGGCAACGGCGAGATCGACGAGGGACATCCCCGCGTCGTCGGCCAGCTTGCCCAGCGCGTCGGCCGCGTCGAGCTTGTGCTGGTTCCCGGGGATGCTGAGGTCATAGCGGCTCGGGATCCGCGCCGCGCGATGGCTGGTGAGGTCGTCGGCGCCCTTGCGCCACTTCCCCGAGAGCCATCCGCCGCCGAGCGGGCTCCACGGGATCACCGCCATGCCGTAGCGCTCGCACGTGGGCAGCACGTCGGCCTCGATGCCGCGCACGAGCATCGAATACGGCGGCTGCTCGCACACGAAGCGCTCGCGGCCTCGCCGCTCGGCCACCCACTGTGCTTCGACGATCGCCGACGCCGGGAACGTGGAGCTCCCGAGATAGCGCACCTTCCCCTGGTGCACGAGATCCGACAGCGCGGCGAGTGTCTCGTCGATGTCGGTGTCGGGGTCCGGGCGATGGATCTGATAGAGGTCGATGTAGTCGGTGTCGAGGCGGCGCAGGCTCTCTTCGCACTCGCGCATGATCCAACGCCGCGAGTTGCCACGCATGTTCGGGTCGTCGCCCATGCCCCCGTGGACCTTGGTGGCGAGCACGATGTCGTCGCGACGGTTCTGCAGTGCTTTGGCCACGATCGCTTCCGACTCGCCCGCGCTGTACACGTCGGCAGTGTCGATGAAGTTGATCCCGGCGTCGAGTGCAGCGTGGATGACATCGACCGACTCGTCGTGGTCGCGGTTGCCCCACGCGCCGAACATCATCGCCCCGAGACACAGCGGGCTGACGGACACACCGGTGCGGGCGAACGGGCGGTACTCCATCGGGGCCTCCTGTCGGAATGCGGCAAAACGTGCTGGTGCGAGCGTCACTCGCGCTCGCCGACGGTACCGGCGAGCGCGAGCAACTGCCCAGGAGGCTCACGTCTTCTCCGCGGCCTCCTACGCGGCGCCGATCTTGTCGCTCGTGGTCCGTGCGCCGTCCTGCTTGGCGAACGTGTTCGGCACGGGGTACTCGCCCAGGACGAACAGCAACGTCGCGGCGTGCTGCAACTCGACGGGCTGGATCGTCGCCGCGGTCTGGATGCCAGGCTTCGACTTCACCGCGTCGATGGCCGCGAGATAGGTGGCCGACGCTGCGTTCTCGAGGTCGAGCGCGAGCATCGCCAGCCCCGGCACGTCGGTGACCGACCCGAACGCCTGGTCGACCGACTTCTTCACCGTGAGGTCGACGCCCGTGACCGCCTTCTTCCCCGCGCCGGTGAGCACGCCGTTCCACGCCGCGGCGTGGTCCTTGTGCTGGCTCTGCGCGGTCATCGCGAAGGTGACGACGGCGGGCGGGACGGCGCCGAGCTTGCCGGCCGTGGCGGCGTCGATGCCAGCCTGATACGTGGCGACCGCGAGGTTCTCGAGCGCCGCAGCCAGGCCGACGACCGCGAGGTCCCCGGTCAGGTTCTGACCACCCATGGCCGCACTGAACACGCCGGCACTCCCGGTGCGCGCCGCGGCACTGGCCAGACCGGTGGCGCCGGTCCCGACGAGGGCCGCACCACCGAGCAAGGCGCCGCCGCCCAGCAGGAACAGCCGTCGGCTGGTCGGCGTGGCGACGAGCTCGGAGATCCCCGACTCGATGTCGGCGTTGGACTCGCGCCACGCGTCGAGGCTCGCACGCATCGACGGCAGGGAGCCGTGGTGGGCATCAGCCATGTCGCTCGTCATCGAACGCAGCTCACGCTCTTCGACGGGCATCGGCTCAGTCGTTCGCTTCCAACGCCTCACTGCACTGCTCCTTCATCGGCGGGACGAGCCAGGTCGGTCTTGATGAACGCGTTGGGGAACCCAACGCTCCCCGCGGCAGCCGGCAGCGCGGCGGCATCGGGTGGTAGCGCGATGAGATCGGCCGCGCCGGCCGCGAGCAGAGCGCCGACGGCGCTCAACGTCGCCGCGTGCTGCGCTTCCACTCCCATGATGCTGGCGGTCACCGATCGACCGTTCTTGTTCGTGAAGTTGGGTACGTTCGCCACGTAGGTCGACGTCGCGGTGTTCTCCAGCTCCAGCGCGAGGGCAACGACCTTCGCCGCGTCGGTGAGCCCCGGCACGGCGTTGTTCACGACCTGGACGAGTGCCGGGTCGGGATCGGTCTGCGCCTTGCCGCCGAGCCGAGTCGCCGCGGCGTTGAACGCCTTTGCGTGGTCGGCGTGTTGGGCCATGGTCATCTGCGCGAAGGCCTTCACCACGCCGTTCGCCGATGCTCCACCGATGAAGTCGAGGGTGAGCGCCGTCGTGTAGGTCGCGACGGCGAGATTCTCCAGCGATGCCGCGGTCTGCAGCATCTGCACGTCCATCGTCTTGTCGGCGAAGGCAGGCGATGCGAGCAGCGCGACCATCGCGGTCCCGAGCCCGGCGCCGGCGAGGAGCCCGGTCGTCGGGAACCCTCCGAGCAGCGTTGCGTTGCGGGACGCGACGTCGGTGTCGGTCGCGACGAGCACGTCACCGCTGCGCCGATCGTCGTGACCGAGCTCGACCAGCTCGTCGAGCGAATCGTGCGTGACGCGCATCGCGTCAGAATGGATGTCGTGCGATTGCTCGAGCAGGTCTCGCAATCGCAGGTCGTCGATGGGCATGCGCACTCCTTTTCGCGATCGAACTCGTCGATCCGCACTGCGGGGGTTGCGGTGCGTGAAGGGTTCGGCGCGTGGTGCGATGCGGATGGAACTTCGTCGAAGAAGGGGTCAGGTGCGCAGCTCGCCGACCGCGGTCGGCGCTTCGGAGCTCGACACCACGCCACCCGCGCGCTCGTTCGTGATCGCGAGCGCCTGCGACGCGTTCGCCGCGTGGAACGCGACGACCTTCGGGTTCGATCCCATCACGCCGAGCGAGATGGTTGCGTGGTCGTCGACGCCCCAGAGCTGGTAGGTGCGATCGTCCGCGAGCGCCGGGAGGTTCGCGGTCGTGAGATAGCCGGTGCCATCGGGCAACACCACTGCCCGCGCAAGTGTGGTGCCGTCGGTGTCTTGCAGGTCGGCGTGCCGCGCGCCGGGCGTCGCCTCGGCGCGCTGCGCCAACGCGGCGGTGTCGACGCGTTGCTCGGAGCCTCCGCGATCGAGCGCCCACAACGAGATCGACGCGAGGGCCACGACGACCGCCGCAACCGCGAGCGCCTGCCACCGTCGGGTCGAACGAGCCGGACGGGCTGCCGCGGACACGGGCACGAGACGGGGTGGGGGAACTGTGCCCTCCGGGCGAGGCGTGTCACGGATCACCGCCTCCAGCCGTTCCCACACGCCGGCCGGCGGCGGCCCGCCAGTGTGCGCGAGGTACGACGCCGTGCGCTGCAACGACTCGACTTCGGCGCGCGCTTCCGCGTCCTGTGCGAGGAACGCATCCACCGCGGCGCGCTCGTCGTCGTCGACCGCGTCGATCGCGTACACGGGCAGGAGCTCCCTGAGCTCCGCGGGCGTCAGTTGACGATCCATGACTCGTCGATCCCTCGGTCGAGCAGCTGCGAACGCAGCCGCATGAGGCCGGTGCGGATCCGGCTCTTCACCGTGCCCTCGGGTTGCCCGAGGATGCGCGCCACCTCGCGATAGGTGTGGCCGCCGAAGTAGGCCAGCTCGATGGCCTCCCGCTCTCCGTCGGAGAGCTCGTTGACCACCTCACGCACCTGCTCGGCGACGGTCAGGTCGTGCGCTTCGAGGTCGAGGTCGTACTCGGCGACCATCTCGGCGCGCGCCGAGCGCTCTTCTCGCTCACGGCGCCGTGAATCGGCCCGCACGCGATCCACGCATCGGGCGTGCGTGTCCATGAGGAGGAACGACCGGAGTGCGCCACGTGTGCGGTCGTAGCGCTCGGGGCGCTCCCACAACCGCAGGAAGATCTCCTGGACGACTTCCTCGGCGAGCATCCGTTCCCACAACATGCGGGCCGCGAGCGCGAACACGGCGCCGGCGTGTCGGCGGTAGGCCTCGGCGAGCGCGTCCTCCTTGTAACGGGCGATCGCGACGACCAGCCCGACATCTTCGGTGTCCGCGTACGGATTGCTCACAGCCGGTCCCACAACAGGTGTTCGCCGCCGGGCCCGATCGGGATGACCGGTCATCCAGTCGGCCCTCGGCCGGCGAACCACCTCCGTGCCCCAAGCGACCCGAGCTCGTCGGCTGCCGACCGTCGTCCTGGCGCTGATCGTGCCGGTCGTCGCCTTCGTCGCCGCGGTGATCACCCTGAACGTCACATCGTCACCGGGAGCATCCAGCGCGACGAGCAGCGCGGCCAACGGCACGACCATCACGATCAAGGACTTCAACTTCTCGCCGAAGGCGCTCCGGGTGAAAGTCGGTGTCTCGGTGAAGGTCACCAACGCCGACGACACCGACCACACCGTGACTGCGGCGGACGGCTCGTTCGACACCGGCACACTCGGCGGCGGCGAACAGGCGTCCATCACGATCGACGCGCCGGGCACGTACAAGTACTTCTGCGACATCCACAATTACATGACCGGCACGATCGAGGCGACATGAGCCGCTGGACACGAACGAACGCGCTGCTCGTGCTCGGCGCCGTCGCCGTGCTCGTGAGTGGCTGGGTGCACTTCTACCTCTACTTCCGCGGCGGCTACCGCGGGATCGCACCCGAGTCCACGTTCGGACTCACCATCAGCCGGTCGTTCGCCGTGAACGCCATCGTGGCGGTGGTGATCGCCGAGGCACTCGTGCTGGCCACCCGGTTCGAGAGCTTGGTGCTCCCGTCGGCCGCGAGCGGCGCGCTCTTCGGCGTCGGCACCCTTGCTGCCTACTTCTTGTCGCGCACCACCGGGCTCCTGGGCTTCGAGGAGTCGAGCACCACCACCGAAGCCGTCGTCGCCATGATCGCCGAGGTGGTCGCGGTGCTCTCGTTGGCACCGGTCGCGATCGGAGCACTGGCGAGACGCCGGGCTCCGACGACAGCCCCTGCCTGAGCGGCCAATCGGTGCCGACGCCGCGGCCGGCACCTCCTATCCTCGCGGCATGAACGAAGGGACGAACAGCTCCACCGAGCGCGAGCACGAGCGCGTGAAGCCGGAGCTGGTCGACGTCGACGGTGACGCCGCGCTCGCCGAGGGTGAGGCCGACGGCGTCGAAGCCACCGAGCAGATCAGCAGCCCCACCAAGCTGATCCGGATCTCGTCGATGGTCCGCACCATGCTCGACGAGGTGCGCCGCGCCCCGCTCGACGACGCGGGCCGTCGCCGTCTCCGCGAGATCCACGAGCGGTCCCTGCACGAGCTCGAGGGAGTGCTCTCCCCCGATCTGCAACAGGAGTTGAACGAGGTCGTGCTCCCGCTCACCGACGAGACACCGAGCGAGTCGGAGCTCCGGCTCGCGCAGGCGCAGCTGGTCGGGTGGCTCGAGGGGCTGTTCCACGGGATCCAGGCCACGCTGTTCACCCAGCAGGCCATGGCGCAGTCGCAGTTCGAAGAGATGCGCAAGCGGCGTGAGATCGGGCCGGGCGCGATCGGCGGTCCCGCGGGACCGCCGTCGCCGACCGGCTACCTGTGAGCTGACGATGGGCGACTGGTCACCCGAGTCCTGGCGGGCCCTTCCCGCGGCGCAGCAGCCCGACTGGCCCGACACGGGAACGCTCGAGCTCGTGCTCGACGATCTCCGCGCGGTGCCACCGCTGGTGTTCGCAGGTGAAGCCCGCACGCTGACCGCCGCGCTCGGCGCGGCATGCGAAGGCCGCGCGTTCGTGCTGCAGGCGGGCGACTGCGCCGAGTCGTTCGACGCGTTCTCCGCGAATGCGATCCGCGACAAGCTCAAGATCATCCTGCAGATGGCGGTGGTCCTCACGTACGGCTGCGGCGTGCCGACGGTGAAGATCGGCCGCATCGCCGGGCAGTTCGCCAAGCCGCGGTCGGCCGCCACCGAGACCCGCGACGGCGTGGAGCTCCCGTCGTTCCGCGGCGACATGGTGAACGACTTCTCGTTCGACGCCGACGCACGCGCCGCCGACCCCTCCCGACTGCTGCGCGTGTACAACCAGAGCGCGTCCACCCTCAACCTGCTGCGCGCGTTCGCCAAGGGCGGGTTCGCCGACATGTCGCGTGTGCACGCATGGAACCTCGAGTACCTCGACGAGAGCCCCGAGGGTCGCCGCTACAACGAGCTGGCAGCCGAGATCGATCGTGCGCTCCGGTTCATGGCCGCGTGCGGGATCGACCTCGCCACCGAGCACAAGCTCCACGAGGTCGACTTCTACACGTCGCACGAAGCACTGATCCTCGGCTACGAGGAAGCACTCACCCGCCAGGACACGCTCACGGGCGACTGGTACGACTGCTCGGCGCACTTCCTCTGGATCGGCGAACGCACCCGTCAGCTCGACGGCGCGCACGTCGAGTTCCACGCGGGCATCAAGAACCCGATCGGCGTCAAGATCGGACCGAGCGCGACGCCCGACGACGTCGTCGCCCTCTGCGAGCGGCTCAACCCCGACCAGGTGCCGGGTCGCCTCACGATCGTGAGCCGCATGGGCGCCGATCGCGTCGCAGAGTCGCTGCCCCCGCTGCTCACGGCCGTGCGCGCGGCCGGGCATCCCGTCGTGTGGATGTGCGACCCCATGCACGGCAACGGCTTCACCCACGCGAGCGGGTACAAGACCCGCGACTTCCGAGACGTGATGCGCGAGCTCCACGGCTTCTTCGCGGCGTGCGACCAGGTCGAGGTCTGGCCCGGGGGCGTGCACGTCGAGCTCACGGGTGAGAACGTCACCGAGTGCATCGGCGGCAGCCACGAGGTGATGGGCGATCAGCTCGAACAGCGCTACGAGACCCAGTGCGACCCTCGCCTCAACGCCCGCCAGTCACTCGACCTCGCCTTCCAGACCGCCGAGCTCCTCCGCCGTTGAGCCGCTCTCTGGAACGGGTCGCCTCCTCGCGCGCGACCATGGTGCCGTGACCGCGTTCGACAAGTTCGGCTCCAACTCGGGCCTCATCGAAGAGCTGTACCAGCGCTACCAGGCCGACCCGTCGTCGGTCGACGAGCACTGGCGCGCCTTCTTCGCCGGCGAGCCCAGCACTCCCGACGCCGGAGCGTCCAACGCCGGGGCCACCAACGGGGGCGCCACGACCGCGCCTGCTGCGCCGCCCGCCGCCGTTCCGGCGGCCACGCCGCAGCCGGCAACCACAAGCGAACCGGCAACCGCAAGCGAACCGGCACCGGGCCCGATCGTGCTCGAGGCCGAGCCGGAGGTGTTGCGCGGTGCCGCCGCGCGCACCGTCGAGAACATGGAGGCGAGCCTCGGTGTGCCCACCGCCACCTCGGTGCGCACGATTCCCGCGAAGCTCCTCGAGGTCAACCGCCAGATCCTCAACAACCAGCTTGCCCGCACCGGCGCGGGCAAGGTCAGCTTCACCCACCTCATCGCATACGCCGTGGTGCGCGCGCTGCGCGACTTCCCGAACCTCAACTCGTCGTACGTCGTCGACGACGGCAAGCCGTCGGTCGTGCGCCACCAACGCGTGAACCTCGGCCTCGCGGTCGACGTGAAGCGGCGCGACGGCTCGCACTCGTTGCTGGTGCCCTGCGTCAAGGGCGCAGACTCGCTCGACTTCGAGGGCTTCTGGTCGGCCTACGAGGAGCTCATCGGCAAGGTCCGGAGCGGGAAGGTGTCGCCCGACGACTTCGCCGGCACCACGGGCACGATCACGAACCCCGGCATGATCGGCACCGTGCACTCCGTGCCCCGGCTCATGCCGGGCCAGGGGTTCATCGTCGGCGTCGGCACCATCGGCTACCCCGCCGAGTACGAAGGCGCCGATCCGGCCACGCTGGCGCAGCTCGGAGTGAGCAAGACCACCACCCTCACCAGCACCTACGACCACCGCATCATCACGGGCGCAGAGAGCGGTGAGTTCCTGCGCCGCATCCACGACCTCCTGCTCGGCACCGACGGCTTCTTCGACGACGTCTTCGGTGCGCTCGCGGTGCCGTACGAACCAGCGAGGTCGAATCCCGACCGCAACGCGTTCTCGGATCCGAACGCCCAATACGAGAAGGTGGTCCAGGTCCATGCGCTCGTGAACATGTACCGGGTGCGTGGCCACCTCATCGCGAACCTCGACCCACTGGGCCGCCGCGAGCCGCACACCCACCCCGAGCTCGACGTCTCCCATTACGACCTCTCCATCTGGGACCTCGACCGCGAGTTCCCGATCGGGAACCTCGGCGCCGGCCGCGCCGCACGTCCCACACTTCCCCTGCGCGACATCCTCGGCATCCTCCGCGACGCCTACTCGCGCACGGTCGGCGTCGAGTACATGCACATCCAGGAGCCGGATCAGAAGGAGTGGATCCAGGCCCACGTCGAGGTGCCCGCGCCGCCGACGGCGGCCGGCGACGAGCTGCGCATCCTCGAGC